>JAPLFI010000088.1 GCA_026390755.1 Ignavibacteriota bacterium | reverse complement strand
CTTTGCTTTGAGATTTTTTATTGTTGTCCAATCATCCATGCTGATCACCTTTCTCTCCTTTCTATTTGAAAGTGAATTAAGAGAATTATTCACTTTTAATAAAGAGGAATATTTTAGCTTTTTTTGAAATTCCGGTGGTCACCTTTAAAAAGGAATCTTGCAAGGGTAAAAAACAGTCCCCCTAAATTTTTCATGCGCATTTTTTGTAGTTACATTTCACTACTTTGCAAAAAGAAAAAATAGAAAAAAAAGAAAAACTCTATTTTGTCTGATAATCACGCTGCCGGTCCACTTAATCCTAACTATCGTCGTTTGTCGTCACTGTTGACGTCCAGACACCTTTTCGGGCTTTCGATACAATTATTCTCTTCAACTGTATCGATTCAATTTACTTTATTTTACCGGTAAATTAAATTTCCCAGATAGTACTTAGGCACAACGTTTGGCTTCCCATTCAGTTTTACGGTATTTTATTATCCAACCACCCGACCGGGCTTGCCAAGCGTGGCCAACTTTGTGACTTCATACGACTTATTGGTTTACCTTTGTATCCCTTATAATCTGTTTTATTTTTTAATATAAAATATACGATTTTTGCGATTTCTTTTGCTACTACTGTCCTGGCTATTGCCTGATTTGATCTACGTAACATTTTCTGATAATGAGATCTTATCTCAGAATAATATCTTAAGGAATGAACCGCTGAATCGGAAAATGCTATCTTTAAATATTTATTGCCATCTTTGCTACCGGATTTGTGTTTTATACTTTTATTTGAATTCTTTGCACCCGGTACTAATCGGCAATACGATAAAAAATTCTTTACAGTCTCAAATCTTTCTATCCCGTCGATTTCTAAATATATACTGAACGCTGTTACCATTCCTATTGAAGGAACCCATAGTAACCTTTGAATATCATCGTTTTTTCTTAATCGTTTCATCAAACTATTCTCTACCTCTTTTATCTGTTTATTTAACACTTCAATTTGTTCGTACAATAATTTTACCTGGAATTTATAGTCTTCCGGTAATTTATCCGGTATTATTTCTTTATTTAAATCTACGCTGTCATCACAATTAAATTTCTCTGCTACTCTGTGAACGCTGTTATAGCATGACGTTCTCTTTTGTACTAACCGAAGCCGCATTCTCAGAGTATCGCGCAAACCGCGTTTCTCCTCGCTTATTTTATGAGCGGGTGAAATTAAATTGTTTTGTAATAAAGTTGACAGTGTCTTGGAATCAATTTTGTCTGTTTTCACTTTTGCATACGCAATAGCCTTGATATACTTTGCATGAGCTAATTCTACTTTGATATTGTTTGATTCGAGTAAATCATTCAGCCAATACCAGCTGTTTGTTGATTCTACTACAACTTTATGATCACCTTCGATTGACTTAAAGTAGTTTAATATTTCTTCCTCGTCATTTTTCACTCGAAGTTGGTTAATGATTTTTCCGCTCTCATCACGTGTTGTTATGTAACAATTATCTTTATGTAGATCTATACCTGAATAATACATTTTGAACCTCCAGTTTTATTATTGAATTTATTCAAAAATAACTATTTTAGAGATTCCTTTTTGGTAATATCAGTTTTCAGGCGGAAAAGTGGTCAGTTTTTAAGCGGAAAAAACAATAAACAAAAAGAAAAGAAAAAAGTAGCAAAAAAGAAAAGAAAAACCTCCTACTACTACGGTTACATTTTATTATGACGCAACGGGCTTTCCAGAGTTGGCTGAAAATTATCTCTTAAAAAACATTTTTAGTTTCAATAAACCACCTGTTTGTGTGGACACGGCAATAGTATTTCTAATCTTGAAAATACTTGTACCATTATAATCAAGTTCCTTGGCTATTTTGAACCAAGTATCAAATCTTGAATGGAGTATCCGATTTTAATAATATAAATTCATAGTAGTTTAGTAATTCGGATAAAGTATTCCGTTTTATCGAACATTCGCCATCTTCTGAAAAATTACTAAGTAACAAAAAATCTATCAAATGT
>JAPLFI010000065.1 GCA_026390755.1 Ignavibacteriota bacterium | reverse complement strand
TTACTGCACGCCGGCAATTACTGCACGCCGGCAATTACTGCACGCCGGCAATTACTGCCGGCTTGTTAATATTCTTCATTCTCTGTCTGCATAAAGCCTTATCAAGAATTCCGAGTAAATCGGATTTTTCATAAGGTTTTGCAATATAAAATGAGCATCCTGCATTGAGGAATTCTTCTTTGTCTTTTGTCATTGCAAATGCAGTAACTGCAATCACCGGTATCTTTTCATATCCCGGTATTGCTCTGATAATTTTTGTAACTTCGATTCCCGTCATACCAAGTCCGAGATTTATATCCATAAGTATAACATCAAAATGCTTTTCTTTGGCGAGATTAACAGCACTTTCTCCGTCTTTGGCGTAGTCGAGATAGTATAGATTTCGCAGATATGTTTTTACAAGCTGTATGCAAACATAATCATTCTCAACAAGGAGTACGGATAAAAGCTTTTTTTCGTTTGTTTCATCACTGCCGTTTTTAATGATTTTTGCTGATTCACGGACTCCTGTTTTTTCGGTTTCAGATGAAATCTTATTTCCCGATAGGAAACCGACCGGAAGTGTGACGATAAAAGTTGAACCCTCAGCCGGAGTGCTTTCAACACGTATAGTACCGTTCATCAAATCAATAAATTTCTTCGTAAGTGTAAGTCCGAGTCCCGTCCCTTCAAAATTTCTGCTAATTCCTTCACTTTCCTGCCTGAACTCTTCAAATATTAAGCCGTGTTTTTCTTCGGGTATTCCGATTCCCGTATCCTGTACACGTATGATAAGATTATCTTCTATTATGTCAATAATCAAAGTAATGCCGCCTTTTTCCGTAAATTTTATCGCATTATTAACAAGGTTTATCAATACTTCCCTTAGCAGCCTTTCGTCTAATCTTGCGTAAACGAAAGAATTCCGAAAATTATTATTTAAAAAAAGCCCTTTGCTTTTCGCTAATGGTTCAAACAATTTGGAGACTTCCTGAATTACTTCGTTAACATTAAATGTCGAATAATTAACTGAAATTTTTTCTGCCTCAATCTTCGAGAAATTTAAAAGCATGTTTAGTGTTTCAAGCAGCCGGTTTCCGCTTTTATAAATTATCTCGGACATATCCTTATATTCCTTACGATCAATTTCTTCCATAAGTACCTGAGCGAAACCAAGGATTCCATGCAGAGGCGTCCTGAGTTCGTGACTCATGTTAGCAAGAAAATTTGTTTTAATCCGGTACATCTCCTCGGCTTTTTCTTTAGCGGATTTAAGTTCAGCATATAATTTTACACGGGAAGTAATATCCCTGACAATAGATAATATTTTATTATCGTCATGTGCCACCATTCTCGCTTCATAAAAATAATTACCGCCGGGTAAATTTATATTATACTCATAAAATTGTTGTTTCCCTTCGGTGAAAACTTTCTCGCATAATAACATGACGTCCTTAGCGATCTTTTCCGGTAAAACCTCGTGTAAATTCTTTCCGAGAAATTGTTCCGGAGGCAGAAAAAGCATTTTTTCGTCGCGGGCGTGATAATCCAGATAAACTCCGTCTCTTGTCTGGACAAACATAATATCCGGCAGTGCCGAAAGAAGCGCCTTGTTTTTACTTTCACTGAATCGTAATGATGTTTCTGCTTTTTCTCTGGAAATCAATCCTCCTATAGAGTTTGCTAAAGTTTTCAGTATTGTTTTTTCTGATTCGTCCCATACTTTGCTTTCAGAGCAATTCTCTATTCCGATGTATCCCCAGAAATATCCCCCTGTATTAACCGGTAAAACCAATATGGATTTTATTCCCCGCGAAATAAAAACATTTTTTTCTTTCGGGGGGAAATCGGTATAAATACCCGATATGACTTTTCCGGAGGACAATTCACTCAACAGTTTCCCGAAAATACCATAGGGAACAAAAATATCCCCCATATTATTATCAGTTAAATTAAGAGAGCCATTCGAACACCAGTCATATTTTCTGACGACTATTTGCTTTTTTGTTTTTTCATCATAACAGTTCTCATAAATATTGACCCTGTCAGCTGCTGCGGCTTTTCCGATAATTTCAATAGCCGTCCCGAGAGCTTTATTAACATCCTGTTCAATTAACAGAATTTCTTCGGATTTTGATACTGCAAGCAGCAGCCTGCTCATATATTCGTTTTTCCTTAAAGCTTTTTTTTGCACTGTTATGTCAATCTGTGTTCCCCAAAGCGAAATTAAATGGCCATCTTTTCTTATCCCGGCAAAATTATTAAGAAAATATACTTCATTGCCGTAAATGTCTTTTTCCGTAGTTTCTTTGTTCAGTATCTTATAGTCATTTTCGATAAATTGTATTATTGAATCATAATTATCTTTTTTTCCGAATATTTCATAAAGTTCTGCTAATTTTTTTCCTATCAGTTCATTTTTTAATTTGAATCCATACATCTTTGCGAACAGGTCATTACAGTCGCTTATGTATGCGTTATCAAGAATGTTTTTTATTTGTATGTCAACGGGGTCCGAAATATTAACAGGCTCATAATACTCAATAAAATAAACACCTTCGAGGCTCTGCTCAACAAAATTTCTGTATTTTTCCTCGCTTGATTTTATTTTCTCTTCGGATTTCTTTCTCTCAATAGCAAGTGTAGTCTGGTCGGCTACAAATACGAGCATATCCATATCATCTTCCGTAAATCCGATGCCTTCGGTATATGATTGGACAACAATCACCCCGAAAGTATTTTCTTCGGAAATTAATGGTACTCCGAGCCAATCTACGGAGTATTTACCGATCAATTCCACTTCACCAGATTTTTCAAGTTCTTTGAATTTGTACGGATGCGCCAGCAATGGTTTACCGGTTTTTAATATGTATTCGGTAGCTCCTTTTGAAGGTTTCTTTTGATTAATTTTAGTGTCAAACTCGTCAACAAAATACGGAAAGTTGATAACGTCCGATTTCCTGTCATACAGAGCAACATAAAAATTATCAGCGGGCATAAAAGAGCCGACGATTTCATGTATAGATATAAAGAGTTCATCCAGATCTTTTACATTATGAACCGCCTCTGAAATCCTGTAAGCGGCGTTTTTACGGTTTTCTGATTTTTTTATTTCGGTGATATCTTTCTGTGACCCCCATATACCGTTCAGAAAACCGTTTTTAATAATTCCCGTAACATCATTAACGAAGCAAACTTTTTCTCCGTTTTGTTTTACTTCTTCGGTCTCAATATCCAGTGTCTTATAACCACTTTCTATAAAATCCCGGAACGCACTCTGATTAATCTCATTTTCACTGCCTCCGTGAATTTCAATCAGTCTCTTTCCTTTCATATCTTCCGCAGATTTCAAACCGTACATTCTCGCCAGAGAATTATTGCATTCGGTTATGTATCCGTGTTCATAAAACAAACGGATTTTATCTTCCGTGGGCAGATCAATATTTACCGGCTCTTTAAATTCCAGAAGATAAATCCCTTCGTTACTTTGTTCGATAAAATTTTTGTATTTCTCCTCACTATTAAAAGTTTTTTCTTCGGCTGTCTTTTTTTCTGCTATATCAAGGATTAATTGTACAAGATAGATTTTACCGTCACGTTCAATTGATTTTGTCTGGCATTCAATCCACTTATATGTCCCGTTTTTATGCCGGAATCTGTATTCAAGCTTTGATTCAATATTTTTCCCTTTGTAATATCGCCCGGCATAGTACATAAAATTAAGCAGGTCATCTTTATAAACTAAGTCCGCAACTTCCGCCGCTGAAAACCCCAAAAGCTCTTCGCTGGAATAACCCGTTATTTCAGTAGCTCTGCGATTAACAAAAATGAATCTTCCGCCGAAAAGTGCTACCATACCCTGCAGAGCAGAGTCTATATAAACGCGGCAGAGTACATTAGTTAAAAAATCGTTCATCAATAAGAATATTAGTTTGATAATTTTAATATTTTAATATCATATAATCAGTATATTAATAAATAACAAATAATCAGAATCATTCCGTATAATTGACGCTATACAGACAAGTTTTAAGCTATCTCTCCGCAGTGAGTATTAAATCTTCAGAAGAATTTCTTAAAAATCTGTTGAATCCGAAATCACCGTAGCATTTGATATTCCTGAATCCTGTTTCCGCCATTAAAGAAGTAAGATAGTCTTTTTGATACGGATATAATTTTGTTGAATGAAGTTTCCTGTCATTTAAATTGTTTTTGCCGAATTCAAGAATATTAAAAACAATACTGTCAGATGAAAAATCATAAAACCTGAGAAAAATTCTGTCTTTCGATTTGGTTATATTCACAATACGTTTCTTTTCCCTTAGAACTTTGCCGTAATTCAGCAATTGAGTTAAAAAAATTCCGTTAACTTTAAGTATAGTATGAATTTTGTTAAATGTCGTTTTAAGTTCAGAAGGTTTGATGTTTGGTATCGCATTGCCGAGAGATAATACGGCATCAAAATTATTATGATACTTCTCACCGATTTTCGAAGCGCTTGCCTGTTCGAATTTTATTCCCGGTTCGCATCTTTTGGCATTAATTCTGGCTGTCTTTATCATTTTTGCAGACGGATCGAATCCCGTGACATTTAATCCGTTCATCGAGAGAGCAATAGAGTCATTTCCCGACCCGCATCCGACATCCGCAGCCGTTTTTACCCATTCCGGTAATATCCTTTTGAATAACCCCCGCTTTGATTTAATTATTGCATCAGAGTTAATCATATCGTCATAAAATCCGGATATATCATCATAGAATAATTTGTTTTTCATAAAATTCAAATTTGGAATAGTATCAGTCCTCCCAGATATGTTTAAATAAAAGCAATGATACGGTTGTAATAACTACGGTATAAGATATAAGAATCTGATAGTCGCTCATCAATGCCATAGTATCGGCGCCTTCACTTGCGAGTTTAGTCGAGCTTATCAATGTCAGTAATAAAGGAAGAAGAACGGGAAAAGCAAGCACCGGATAAAGTGTGCCCTTTGAATTTGCTTTTGCAATTATCGCGGCGATAATAGTTGAAGCTGACACAATTCCGAAATTACCGAGAATAACCGTCAGGAAAAAAGCCGGAAAATTCAGAATTCTTATATCGGTTATTAATACAAAAAGAAAGAAAATCACGAGATTCAGAGAAAAAGTGAGTATAAAATTAAACAACAGTTTTCCCAAAAAGACTCCGGAAGGGTCGGCTGATAATTTTAATGCGAGCGAAGTTCCGGTTTCTTCTTCTTTAATGAATACACGCGCAAGTCCGCTTATTGCCGAGAAGAAAATTACTATCCAGAATAACCCCGAAAGTACAGAATCCTCTACCTTTTCGTCACCTATGGAGAACCTGATAATCGCTATTGTTATTATTACAAACATAAGGAGCGAATTAATCACATAGCGGTTCCGTATTTCGGATTTTATGTCCTTCCTGAAGACTGATATTGTACTTTTGAAAATACTCAAATAATATGAATAATTGACCGAAATATCGGTAAAAAAAAAGACAAAAATAATGTACAAAGTTAACAAGTATATATTGCCGTAATATCTGATTTCAGGATGGCAGTAGTGTAAAAATAAATATATTGAAGAAGCAGTACATTTTATATAACTTGTATAAATCTTTGGAGGATTAAAAAAAAACACTTGTCAAACCTGGTTATTACACCGGATTTTCGATATTACAAATCTAAATTCTATTTCTATGGAAGCAAATTCAATTAAGCAAAAACGGACGGGTATTGTGCTTTTTTCCGAATATAAACGCGGCGAAGGCATAAGTAAGGCACTTGAGATAGGCAGAGAAAACATCTTGTTCGAAGTAAGATCTTCAAAACTAAAGGGCAGAGGCGGAGCTGGTTTTCCAACGTCAACTAAATGGATGCTTACAGCAGCGTCAAAAGCCGATGAAAAATTTATTATCTGTAATGCAGATGAAGGCGAACCCGGAACGTTCAAGGACAGGGTCCTTCTGATGGAATACCCCGAATTAGTCTTCGACGGAATGGTTATCGGAGGTTTTACGATAGGCGCTAAAGTCGGAATAGTATATTTGAGGGGTGAATATGAATATATGCTGAGTTTTCTTGAAGATTATCTTGAAAAGATGAGAAAGGATAATCTGCTCGGTAAGAACATAGTTGGAAAAAACTTCGATTTTGACATTGAGATAAGGCTTGGAGCGGGTGCTTATGTCTGCGGAGAAGAGACAGCTCTTATCGAATCTCTTGAGGGTCACAGGGGAGAATCACGTAATCGTCCTCCTTATCCTGTAAACAGAGGGTTTAACGGTTGTCCGACATCCGTAAATAATGTCGAGACACTCGCTTCTGTTCCTCATATTCTCATAAAAGGCGGTGACTGGTATGCTAAAGTCGGTACCGATAAGTCAGCCGGTTCAAAGTTGTTTTCCATTTCCGGGGATTGTAAAAAACCCGGTGTTTATGAACTTCCATGGGGCACGAAAATCAGCGAAATGCTGAAACTTGTCGATGCGCCTTCAGCGAAAGCGGTTCAGGTCGGAGGAGCTTCCGGAATCTGCGTGCCGGAATCACAATTTGACCGTACTTTCGCTTATGAGGATATCGCAACAGGAGGTTCAATAATGATTTTCGGGAAAAACAGGGATATGCTGAAAGTTCTTAAAAACTTCATGGAGTTCTTCGTTGAAGAATCATGCGGACAATGTACTCCCTGCCGTATCGGAAATGTTAAATTGCTCGAAGGAGTTGAAATGATTGAAAAAGGCGAATTTACGTTCGATTATATTAATAAGCTTAAAGACCTCGGTAAGTCAATGCAAATTGCGTCTAAATGCGGTTTAGGACAATCAAGTCCCAATCCGTTTATTTCAATCCTTGATAATTTTAAAGATGAAATTTTAAATAAAATTGAAGCCAAATAAATATGGAAGATAAAAAGAAATCCAGAGCACCGGTAAGCCAGCAGTCCTTTAAGGTTGAAAAACCAACCGACCTGAATACAATAGGCGGAACAGTGACCGTTGAATTGAATGAAAAGAAGGTATCAGTTCCGTTTGGTACAACTATACTCGAAGCCTGCAGGGATAACCAGATTCATATTCCTACACTTTGTCATCACGACGATCTTTGCGTAGCGGGAGTCTGCCGTGTCTGCGTTGTGGAAGTAGAAGGTATGAGAACACTTCAGGCAGCCTGCGCTTTTCCGATCACATCGCCGATAAAAGTAAAAACATCAACATCCGATGTACGCAAAGCAAGAAGACATGTTATTGATCTTATGCTCAGTGAACACTTCGGTGAATGTTATTCCTGCATACGAAACAATAATTGCGAACTTCAGTCGTTAGCGGAAGAATACGGCGTTGACGGTTATACTTTCGGACATGTAACAAAACCTACATACGAAAAAGATTTATCGTCGTATTCTGTCATACGGGATATGAGTAAATGCGTTCTTTGCAAAAGATGCGTACGTACATGTATAGACCTCCAGGAAGTCGGAGTTCTTGAAGCAATTGACAGGGGAGATAAAACGCATATAGGCACATTTTTAGAGAAGCCGCTTGCAGATGTTATATGTATTAATTGCGGACAATGTATTAACCGCTGTCCGACAGGTGCTTTACATGCGAATGACCCGTCGGATGAAATCTGGGCGGCAATTGAAGACCCTAAAAAACACGTTGTAATTCAGACTGCTCCCTCTCCAAGAGCGGCAATCGGCGAATGTTTCGGTCTTGAACCGGGTCATTCAATGACATATCAGTTAAATTCAGCTCTCAAACGGATTGGGTTTAACGGAGTATTCGATACTAATTTTACAGCCGACCTTACAATTTTCGAAGAGGGAACAGAGCTTATTATAAGGCTTTTTAAAGCCCTCGTTCAAAAAGATACTTCTGTTGCTCTTCCGCAGTTTACTTCCTGCTCCCCGGGCTGGGTGAAGTATATTGAACATTTTTACCCTGAATATATTAACAACCTTTCAACGGCGAAGTCGCCTCAGCAAATGTTCGGAGCAATATTAAAAACATTTTATGCTCAGCAGATCGGCATTGACCCTAAAGACATTGTTTCGGTTGCGGTTATGCCGTGCAGTGCGAAGAAATTCGAATGCAACAGACCGGAAATGAATTCATCCGGGTATCAGGATGTGGATTTCGGACTTACAACCCGCGAACTGGCGAAGATGATTAAAGAAGCCGGTATATATCTGCCGGAAATGCCTAAACAACACTTTGATACTCCGTTTGGCGATGCTTCCGGTGCGGGATTAATTTTCGGAGCAACGGGCGGAGTCATGGAAGCGGCAATCAGGTCGGTAGTTGAATTTGTCACGGGCTTGAAAGTCGAAGATGTATTCGCTAATGCTAATGTTATTCCTGTAAGAGGATTCGAAGGAGTGAAATACTATGAAATTCCCATTGCAGTAGTTGGACCCGTTCCGGATATTCTGAAACATCTTGTTCCGGACTGGAACTGGCTCAAAGGCGCAACTCTTAAAATTGCTGTTGCCCACGGTACGGCAAATGCTAAGAAAGTTATGGATGATATTAAGAGCGGCGGAAAATTCAGCGAATGTCATTTTATAGAATTTATGGCTTGTCCGGGCGGATGTATCGGCGGCGGCGGACAGCCGATTCCGACATCGCTTGAAATCAGAAAAGCCCGGGCAAAAGCGATTTATGAAGAAGATGAATCACTTGAAATCAGAAAAGCTCACGATAATCCGTATGTTACGATGATTTATGAAAAGTTTTTCACGGAAGGTCCATGCGGGCATCTGTCGCATAAACTGCTTCATACTCATTACACGCCGCGAGGCAAGTATATATCATAAAATCAATTCTGGGGGCTCGCTTAGCCCCCTTTTTTTTTATTCTCCGTAAATGATATAACTGCCAAAGCCGCTACTGCCAGAACAATTGCTGTAATAAACGCTCCCCTGAATCCCGCCATGATTATATCGGTAGGAATGCCAGCCGGCAGAGTGTCTTTTGAAGGAACGAATGCAGTCAGAACCATGCCGAATATAACCACACCTAATGCCGAGCCGAGTCTTATAGAAGTTGTCATAAAACTTGAAACGCTTCCTTTGCTTTCTGCCGGCGCGTAAGACATTATATTGTTCGTGTTCGCGGGAATAAAAAATCCTATGGCACCGCCGTAAAGAGCCATTGCCAGGAATATATAAGCGGAAGGACTTCCGCCCGATAAAAACAAATGAAGTATAAGAGAGATAATAATGATTATTATACCAGCCGAACAGATTTTCTTTATGCTGATTTTATCTGACAGTTTCCCGGAAGCGTAACCGGTCAGTAACTGCATAACTGACGGTACTGCCATCATCAGACCGGTTTCCTGCTTAGTCAGAAGTTTTATCCACAGTAAATAAAACGGCATCAGGTAAATCATACCGTTCGTAATCATATAAATAAATACAAAAGCACCTGTTGATAAAGAGATATTTTTTTCTTTAAGCACTTTAAGATCGAAGAGCGGAAATTCAATTTTTATTTGTCTGTAGAAAAACAAGCCTGTCAGAAGTAAACCTGCAATTCCTGTGATAATAATCTGAGATGAATACCATCCGTATTCTCCTCCTGTATTCAATACCATCATCAGAAGGAACAGTCCTCCGAATATCAGCACCGTTCCCGGGATATCAAATTTACCCGTTTTTCCGGTTGAAATATTATCGGGCAGATATTTATATACGAAATACAGTGCTGTGATTCCGAAAGGAATATTCAGATAGAAAATTGAATTCCATCCCAGGTTTGCTATCAGGAATCCGCTTGCCGCCCGTCCGATAATGCCGCCCAGCGCCGTAAACGAATAGTTCAGTCCGAATATTTTTCCCCGTGAGCCGCCGGGAAAGTGAAATGCGATAATTGCAGGAGTCAGCGAAAAAAGTACTGCGGCGCCAATTGCCTGAATTCCCCGTGATAAGATAAGAAAGTCAAAACTGAATGAAACAGCCGACATCAGGGAGCCGGTAATAAATACTGCGATACCGGTAGAGTATATTTTCCTGAATCCGTTAATATCACCAATCCTGCCGAAGGCAAACAGCAGGCAGGTTAGAATCAGAAAATATACCCAGACGACGCGTGTCACAATGCCGGGACTGACCTGAAAATTAGCCGCTATAGACGGGAGTGTGACGCTGACGATGTTGATATCGAGTCCAAGAAGAAAATGAATAAGGCACAGGCTGAGAATCAGCCTTGAACTTGGCTTTATACTTGTACCTGAGTTTTGCATTGTAGTTAATAATAGAGCTAAAGTCTGATTTTATAAAGTCAAAAAACAGAAATTATCAACTGAAATATTTTTAAATTTAAAGTGGCATTTAAAAGGGATATTTTTGTTCTGTTTAAAGAAGAGAATTAAAAACAATGAAAATATTAGTTATTCCTGTTATCATACTGCTTCTTTTTCTTAATATATCTTATGCGCAAATAGAACTTTTTAAAGGTTCTGTTTCAGGAACAATTACTGATATGATGTCGGATTTCCCGATACAGGGAGCAAATGTTAGTATAGAGACACAAGGCAAGAATGCCGTATCGGATGCTAACGGGCTTTTCCGAATCGAAGGTCTGAAATCCGGCACATATAATATATCCGTAAATCACGCAGGGTACAAATCGGGCAGGAAGGAAGTGACAATAGTACAGGACATACTGCTCGAAGTTAAAATTAAATTATCACCCTCGGAAATCGAAACGGGCGAGATAACAGTATCCAGCGTGCGATATGAAACAATGCTGAAAGATATAGCTCTTCCGCTTGAAGTTGTATCAGACGACGATATACTCAGACGACCGGTTAACAATATTGCCGAAGCGCTGGATAATAAACCCGGAATATCGCTGACACGTGACGGGATATGGTCAGCCGATGTCAGTATAAGGGGTATCAGTAAGACGGGGGTTGTAATACTTGTTGACGGCAACCGTGTCGAAACTGCAACAGACTTGTCGGCTCGGCTTTCGATGATTGAAGTTTCCGATATTGACAGGATTGAAGTTATAAAAGGCGGAGTATCATCTCTTTACGGTACGGGTGCGATTGGCGGAGTAATTAATATATTCACTAAAGGCGGCGATTTCAGCAATAAGACCTTGCTGACAGGCTCGCTTGTAAGCGGTTACAACACTGTCAATAAAAACGCAAGCGGGTGGCTCTCTATGAATGCGAGTTCACAGCGCTGGTACGCAAAACTAACCGGCAGTATGAGAAGTGCTTCAAATACGATGACTCCGGACGGAGAACTGCCGAACAGTCAGTTTAAGGATAATAACATATCGGCATATCTCGGGTTTAAGCCTGTCACAAATCACGAACTCAGATTAACGTACCAGAATTACAACGCTAAAGATGTCGGCATTCCGGGCGGATATCCGCTGTTTCCGAATAATGCGCTCGTTACTTATCCGCAGGAAAAGCGGGAACTGATTTCGGCTGAATACAGAATAAAAGACATTACGAAATCATTTAAAAATTTTTCGGTAAAGTATTATTACCAGCACATACTGCGGGACGTTGAAAATATTCCATACACGGTACAGATAAAGCCTGCCGGGAACGGACAGCCAAAGCAGAAAATATCGGTTCTGAAAATCGCGCCCGTTGGTAATCATTACACAAACGGAATACTGGCACAAACGGACTGGATATTGGGAAAATATAATTATTTAATAATCGGCGTTGAAGCATGGCAGAGGAGTCTCGACAGCAAGCGCGAAAAAGAGCAGAAGATTGAAACTTTTGATTCGGCAGGCGCGATAGTAGTGAGCACTTTATTTAAAACTACAGGCGAAAAGCCCATACCTGATGCGGAGTACAGGAGTATCGGAGCTTTTGCTCAGGATGAAATGAAACTTCTTAATGACAGATTAAAAATAACAATTGGCGGAAGAGCCGATCAGATAAGAGTAACGAATTCAGTAACATTTCAGCCGTATTATGAAATAGTTAACGGTGTAATAAATTACTCACCCGCGGGACAGAGGAAAATCTGGGATGCAAAGGAAGCAGACGATATTTCATGGAGCGCTAATCTCGGCGCCATTTATTCGCTTAGTAAATCAATAGACGTAACGTTGAATGTTTCCCGTTCATTCCGTTCGCCTTCACTTGAAGAGCGTTACCAGTATATAGACCTTGGAAGTTTACTGCGCGTGGGGAATCCGTATCTTCAGCCGGAAAAGGGTGCGTTTCTTGATGCGGGTGTGAGAGTATGGAAATCGAGTCTTACATTCACGGGCAACATATTTTATAACACGTTTATTGACCTTGTAGCAGAAGTACCCGGTATTTATGAAGGCAGGCAGGCGGCGATAAAAACAAACATTGGTAAAGCGCGTTTGTACGGATACGATTTCGGAGTTATGTATAATTTCTATAAAAGTTTTACGGCTTATGGAACTATGGCATACGTCAGGGGTGAAGACACGGAAAACAGTCTTAATCTGCCTCAGATGCCGCCGCTAAACGCAAGGCTCGGGATTAAGCTTTCAGTGCTGAATTATGTTAACGCAGATTTGAATACTGTGCTGTTTGACAAACAAAACAATACAGCCCCGCTCGAATTTGAAACACCCGGATACGTAACATTCAATGCTGAATTTGGTTCATCTAGATTTAAAACCGGTCCCGTATTCTTTCAGGTATTTGCCGGCTTTGAAAACATATTGGATAAAGAATACAGAAATCACCTTGCAACGAACCGCGGCGGTATTGTAGTCGAACCGGGGCGTAATTTCTACGCGAAACTGAAATTAGATTTTTAATAACACAATCGCTAATTTTGTAAAAATGAAAAAATATTGGATTTTAATGACTTTGTTTATTTTTGGACGGCGCAGTTTGCATGATTGTTTTTATATCAAAATATCAGGATAAAGAAATATATAAACTTAAAAAGACTGCATATAAACAATAAAAATCAGTCCTCATATAATTCATAACCGCAATTTTTTCTTACAAGCTTATACCGCTCAGGAAGGAAGGTCCTTGTATCATAATAAATACCCGGGTTGATATTATCCCGCTCAATAATCACGTTATATTCTCCTTTTGGCAATTCTTCCAACAATTTATTAACACTGTCGGTTCCGTTCTTAAGTTCTGCTAACTCATAGTTTAGCTTGTTTTTCCACCCAAGGTCTATTCCCTCAAAGTAAAACGTAAACTGAGGATTGTATTTAAAATCTGTGCTTATGTAAAGAATTTTTTTCCTGCAGCTTTTAAAAAAGTTCTGATCAATATCGTTTTTAATTTCGGAAAGGACATAGCTGTTTTCGAAACCCGGGACTTTAATTATGTAAAATATATTTAAACATACAAAGGAAATAAAAATTAGCACAAAAAAGGCTAAACTGAAATCTGTTTTCCGTGATAAAGCTCTGAATACGTAAAATAAAATAATAACAAGAACGGCAAAAGAAATTATTGCAATTGTAATTTCATAAAAAGAAAGGACTTGGTTCAGATTAAACAAATAAATTTTTATTTCGTTTCTGACGGACTGAACTGCAAACCAAATAATGTTAAATAAAGTCAAAAAAAGTATAATGATTTTTTCTTCCGCTGATTTATTTTGTTCCTTTACCAAATAAATTACGAGAAGAATGCATGCCGGCGCAAGGAATGGCAGTAAGTATGTCTCTAATTTCGTTTTAAAAATTGAAATTATAATAAATCCGGACAGAAACCATATCCACAGAAATATTTTCTCCCAATTAAGAAAAATGAAGTTCTTTGCATCTTTCGCAAATGAAATGAATAATAAAATCCCGAAAGGAATGTTATTCAATAAAATGTTCGGGAAATAATAAATACCTCTGGATTTTATGCCTTCGTGATTTTCAAAAGCCCTGCTTAGTAAATGAAAACCGAAAAGAAAGTTTGTAAATTCATTCCCGTGTTTTATTGTCATGTATAAATGCCATGGCAATGCTATAATCAAACCAATAACAGTCAGTTTTATTAAATCGGAAATATGTATTCTGATTTTTTTTCTCAGAAAATAATAAGATGCAAATAGTATTATCGGGATAAATAAACCCGCAAGGGCTTTCGTCATCAGGCACAGTCCGAATGCTGTACCGCAGTAAATTAAATAACGGTTGTCGTTTCTTTTGATAAAAAGAATGAAATAATAAAAAGAGGCGAGAATAAAAAACGTAACAGGGATATCTAACTGAAATCTGCCGGAATATATACTGATAAGAAAACAGCTTGAGAATATTAAAGATGCCAAAAAACCGATTATAAATGAATTAAGCTCCTTTCCGGTTTTTATCAGATAAAGAACACAAAGCAGTGTAAAAATTAACGGTATTAATTTAAGAACAATTCCGTTAACTCCGGATATTAAAGTTGCAAAATAACCCAGCCAGATTATTAACGGGGGGTGCGACCCGGAATCGAATCCGGCAACAGAATGGACACTCTGATCGAAAAAATCGCCGTAAATATGTATAGAAAGTACTCTGACAGCATACATACCCTCATCCCAGGGCTGTATGTCCGAGCTGAGTATTGAGGGAATTTTAAACAGACATATAATAAGAATGAGTAAAAAAATAACTATATTGTGATACCTTGAAAAATTATTCTCATTACGGATGACAGTGATTATGTTTTCAATACCGGGTGTCATTAACCTGATTGATGTTTAAATGTTTAATAGTCAGGATTTGCAAAATAATTAAACGGTTATAATAGATTATTCTGCAAATGCATTAAATTCAAAAGTGAATTTCAAGGCGCCGAAACAACTTTTTGCAAAACTCTTTGTTTGCAGTTCATTACCGATATAAGCATCTATTGAAAACAAATCAGAAAAAGTAATAGTTGTTCCGATGTCGTATAAGTTAACCGGGTCGCTGTATTTGGAATAGTTGCCGCCTAAATCAGCATAAACAAGAATGTCATCGGTTAAATAAAAGTTAGGATTAATATTAAAATTGTAAATAGCATAAGGGTCATTACCGTCCCATCCTGCTCCGAAACTGTAATCCAGATAAGTGATATCCGAAAAAGTATTTTCAAAATTAAAAGTAGCGAAATAACCGAGTTGGTCATTCTGGAAATTAGAGTATCCTGTTCTGGGAAGGTAAAACTGATTTTGTATATACATCGCAGGACGCAATTTGTTCTCGGATAAGATACCTACATTTGCTCCGAGCATGATGGAATTAAGTCCGCCGGAGGTTTTATTAGTTTTAATGCTTCTGTTTGACTTTGATGTGGATAGAGATGCTTTGGAAACTAATTTTCTGTAGCCTGTGATAAGTTCAAGAGAAAGCCTGTCAACTATACCTACTTCCACGTCAAACTCGGGAAGCATATAGTCATTAGAATTTCCTTCAAGGACAAGAGTGTTTATTTTGTAATTACCTTTAGTACTTCCAAAAGAGAAACTTGCATTCGCCGAAACGTAGCCTGGAATTTCTATTCCGCCGTAGCTCAGATCTTCATCTTCATTTTCTTCCTTACTCTTAGTTTGCGATATAGCTGGGGATGCAAAAACTATCAATACAAAAAACGTTAGTAAGTGCTTAAATATTCTCATGAAAATTTTTAAATCAAATATAAAAAAATAATTTAAATATTATTACCGAGATAATAAAGGAGTATAATATAAACTGATATTCTGAATTAATACGGCAGATAAACGGTGAAAGTGGAGCCTTTTCCGTATTCGCTTTCGACTTCGATTTTTCCCGAATATGATTCGACGATTCTTTTTACGATTGAAAGTCCGAGACCCGTACCGCTGATGCTTCTCGTATGTTCGTTCTTAATCCTGTAGAATTCAGAGAATAATCTCTCTTTTTCTTCCGGTTTCATTCCGATACCCGTATCAGATATCTTTGTAACGATATATTTCCCTGTCGTGAACACTTTAATGTCAAGGATTCCGTTGTCGGAATTATATTTTACGGCATTGCTGATGATGTTTGTGAAGAGTCTTGTGATTTCATTATTATCCGCTTTGATTAACGGAATATTATCGCCCGGTGATAAGTTTGTCTTTAACCCTTTTTTCTCTATTTCAAATACAAGAAAATCAACCGTGCTCTTTATGATTTCAGAGATGTTTAGCTCTTTCATTTCCCTTTGCTTGGTCTTCATTTCCATTCTTGAAATATCGAGCAAATCGTTAACCATTTCCAAAAGTCCCATAAGTCTCGTACGAGACCTTGTAAGGTAATCTGCCTGCTGTTCGGCTGTTGTCTTAATTGTACGCTCGAGAATTATGTTCAAAAACCCGATCACCGCCGCCATTGGAGTTTTTAATTCGTGCGCTACCATAGAAACGAACTGTGATTTAACATATTCAACCTTTTTCATTTCAGTGATATTTCCAAGAACGGTAACAACTCCTGCGAGCGAGCCGTCGGGGTGGGGAACGGGAGAGCAGTTTATATCAACAACAAGTTCTCTGTTTGGCTTTAGTTCAAGCTGAGCCGAGTAAGATTTATTTTCGAAATTTTTTTTATCGAGGATTTTTCTTATTAACTCGCTGATTTTTGCCGGTATGATTTCGAGTATGTTCTCGCCGATAATGACGTGGTCGAAATCCAGATACTTAAGCGAAGCGGGGTTAAACAGAGCAAGTTCGCCTGTGCGGTTCACTACAAAGACGCCATCAGACAATGAATTTACAATCGTGTTTAATCTTGATTTCTCGAAAGCGATTTCGAGC
>JAPLFI010000010.1 GCA_026390755.1 Ignavibacteriota bacterium | reverse complement strand
GATAATGATGGTACAGGCTATTTATCTTCGAATAAATCCACACCAAGAAAAATAATGTACTTTTATGATGGTAGAGTGGGCATTGGAGCCCCACCACTAGCAGGCTCTCATACTCTTTATGTTGTGGGAGGTATCACAACAGTAGAAGTTACTGTTAAACTTCAACAAAACTCGAGTGATTATGTGTTTAATAAAAATTATTGTCTGAAACCATTATCTGATTTAGAAAAATTTATTAAAGATAATAAGCACCTTCCTGATGTTCCAACTGCCGATAATGTTAAAGAAAAAGGGATTGAACTTGGCGAAATGAACACTATATTATTGAAAAAGATTGAGGAACTGACTTTATATGTTATTGAGCAAAATAAAAAAATTGAAGCTTTGCAAAATCAAATTAGCGTTCTAAAATTAAAATAATTTTTATAAATCAATCTTAATTATGAAAAAGCATTTAATATTGGCTTTACTTGTCTATTTATTTTGTGGGTGTTTTGGATTTGAATTAGTCATTGCGCAAAATAAAATTATTTTTGAACAGAATGACAAGACTTTACAAATTTCAAAAATCTATTTTAAAGATTCAGTGACTTCTCATATTGATACATTTGATTTAATTAAAGAGAATCCCTACAATGTATTGTCTTATTCAAAAACAAGCACAAATAATTTGGGTAATTATGTTTATAAATTAACTAAAGCAGACGTTGAAGCCCTTCTAACTAGAGAAAATACTGACGCATACTTGAAGTCAAGACAGCATCCTGATTTATTTAAAACTGCATATATAGGTACATCGTATTATTCATTATTTTATAAATCTAAAAGTTATATTTCTATTGGATATGCCTTTTACGTAACAGACAGTTCTGGAAGATATATATGTGCCTTGAGTACTATTTTGGTTTATAATAATAAAGGCGTAATTGTTTACAAGAACGACAAAATAAACGTAAATCTCGATCAGACAATTATCACAGATAATGGTAAGTATGTAGCATTTAATTATGGATTGCAAGATGATTATGGAACTTTTATTAATGATGGATTTCGTGTTTATTGTGTGACGGATAATCATTTAATTTTTGAAAGGCAATATAGAAACATAGGGTATCCATCAATTAGAAATAATGTGATAATATTCGGAAGTAGTCAACCCACAGAGGAATTTAAAGTGGCTGAATATATTTTCGACACAGATACAGGTATATTTTACACTCATCTTTATCCAAAAGATGAATTATATGATTTAAAGGAAATCACTGAAAAAGGATTCATCTTTAGTAAAAAGGGAATACTACGAACAGACTATTTCGAAAATGATTTCAAAAAAGAAGTGATCAAATGAGAAGAGAATATTTGTTTTGCTTGATTTGTGTTTTTTTCTTATGTGAAAATGCTTGTAGTCAGTATAATTTGTACTATCAACCTACATTAAGTGGTGGGGGTTATGGACCAGCTACTCAATTTGTTTCAAGTGACGTTTCTTCGGATTTTGGACGAAGAACAGGTGATAATACTCTTTGGCATAAAGGTGTTGATTATAATCACTTATATCAAGATGATGATTTAGGGTATCATTTATTATCTCCTTTTGGTGGTCTGGTTGAAGCCTTTCACATTACGACT
>JAPLFI010000581.1 GCA_026390755.1 Ignavibacteriota bacterium | reverse complement strand
TTAACCCAAGCCCAGTACTCGATTCATCTTCCGTGCCTTTTCGGCTCGTGTCTATATCAATGCGGAAAAGATTATTAATCATTTCCTTATTCATCCCGATACCCGTATCCTTAATAGATATTTCAACTGAATTGTCCGGCATTGTTTTTGCCGAAACATTTACAACCCCGCCTTTGCGAGTGAACTTAACGGCATTGGAGGATAAGTTACGTATAATGCCTTCAACCATATTTCTATCCGCAAAAACCGATAAGTCTTCGGAAATATCATAGCTAATAGCAATCTCTTTTTCCTTAGCGGCTTCCAGAATCAACACCAGACTCTCAGTAATCTTCGGCATCAATAAAAATAATTGAGGCTCAAAAGCCATTAAACCCCTTTGCATGCGCGACCACTCTAAAAGATTATCGAGTAAACTGTAAAGATTGTTGGCAGATTTTTTCATCGTAACAGCAATCTTCTGAATCTCCTCCAGTGTCATGCCGTGCAATCCTTCTGCCATTATCTCAGTCAGCCCAAGAAATCCATTGAACGGACTTCGCAGGTCGTGCGCAATGATTGAAAAGAATTTATCCTTCTCGGCGTTGGTTCTTTGTAGTTCCTCGTTTTTAAGTTTTATTACTGCTTCAGCCTTTTTTCGCTCGGTAATATCGGTCATATCAATGTCAATACAGAACAATTCCGGAGGCATACCCGGTACATGAACGATGGCATGACTTGAAAAAACTGATATGCGGGATCCATCTTTTCGCATCAGAGATAATTCCGCCGGCGGTATCGGTTGCCCGGTCTCTGCCATTTGCCGTATCGCATGCTCTACATCCTCCCGCATATCGGGTGGTATGATTAAATCCAAAAGATTGTTTCCAATCGCCTCTTGCGCAGTATATCCATACAACCGCTCGGACGCCTGATTCCAGTATTGAGTTGTGCCATCAGGCGCATAACCCTGAACGGATACGGAGAGAATATCTTACAATAAACTCCGGAATTGTGTATCGCTCTCCCGCAATACCTCCTCCGCCTTTTTCCTCTCGGTGATGTCAACCACAGTCATAAAGCATCGTTCTCCGTTTTCGGCAATGATACCAGTAATGTAAATATGCATCGGTAAGTTGCCATCAGTTGAAAGTGCCGCTTCACCCGATTCTTTTGTTTTGCTTTCAAAAACTTTCCGTAAAAAATCATTAAAAAACTGCCGTGTATCTTCGGAAACAAAAAATCTAAACTTTTTATTTATTAAATGTGAGCGTTCTTGTCCAAGCATTTTTGCCCCGCTGAGGTTTAGCTTAATGATATCACCCTCTTTTGAAAGTGTGAAATATCCTGCCGGTGCAAAATCGTATAATTCAGTATATTTTTCTGCATTAGTCTCAGCCTGCTCTTTTGCTTCTAAGAGTTCCTGGTTTAGCAATTCCAACTCTATCTGATGCACCTCAAGCTCGTGAATGAGTCTCTGCGTATCGGCTTCGGAAGGTTGCGTTCCTGCCTTTAACGGTTTTTTTATATCAGTTTCCGAAAGTCGCGATGCTGTTTTTAACCGCTTATTTATTTCAGTTTCCGAAATCTGCGATGCTGTTTTTGATTTTTTCTTTTTCAGCAGATCTTCTGCCTTTTCGCGAAGTCTTGCCGCGGCTTCTGATTTGTTATTTTTTTTCATGGCCCCTCGAAATTTTTAGTACCCAAACTGCCTTACACCTAACACTTAATTTCTGAATCCCTTAACATTGAACATTGAATCCTTAACACTTCTTATTTAATAGCCCCGCATAAACAAAGGATACAACTTACATTATATTCGGGAAAGTTAGTCATTTTGAAGAATTATACAAATGGATAAACATTTGTGCTGAATATTGCGTTAACTTTGGTCTTTAAATCTCTGTATTGTATGTTTTCCAAGTTTAGTGTATATTCGCTTTTTAACAACGGCATCAATAAGTCGTTTTTAAAGATGCCAATAAATTAATGATAGTATGAAAAAACTAATCTTTTTATTCGTTATTACTCTTTGTTTTTTTAGTAACACTTTAAATGCCCAATGGATTTTGCAGTTAAGCGGAACGTCAGATATTCTCTGGGCTGTAAAATTTATAAATGAAAATACCGGCTGGGCAGCAGGGCAGAGTGGGACTTTACTTAAAACAACTAACGCAGGTGTTAACTGGATACCGCAGCCAAGCGGCACGTCGAAATATTTATACGGTTTATGTTTTACTTCTCCGACAATCGGATACATTGCCGGAGCTTCCGGACATTTTTCAAAGACAACCAATGCAGGAGAAATCTGGACAACACTAAACGTTGGTACAACGAACAACTATTCGATATATTTTACAAGTGATTCAATTGGTTATCTGGCGGGTCTCAACGGGAAAATAATGAAGACTACAGATGCGGGAAACAACTGGACAGCGCAAGGCGGTGCCGGGTCAACACTTCTTTACAGTGTGTATTTTATCAATCCGAGTACGGGCTGGATAGCCGGGCAAAATGGAAAGATCCTGAAAACAACAAATGCAGGAACAAACTGGGATTCCCTTGTTACCGGAACAACAACCATGTTTTTTTCCATACATTTTCCGACTGCTTCGACAGGATATGGAGTTGGATCAAATGGTTTAATTATGAAAACAACGAATGGTGGTAATAGCTGGGTTTCGCAAACGAGTCCATACACCGGTTCTTTATATTGCACGTATTTTGTTAATAGCACAACCGGTTACGTTACAGGCGATGCCGGAACAGTTTTAAAAACAACAAACGGAGGTGATAATTGGGTTTCACAATATAGTACGATGTCTAACTGGATTCGTTCAGCATATTTTATCAATTCCAGTCTCGGATGGGTTGTCGGATATTCAGGACAGATTTATAACACTACAAATGGTGGCTTAACATTCACAATGTCCGGTAACAATAATATACCCTCAGGTTTCATACTATATCAGAACTACCCCAATCCGTTCAACCCGTCAGCAAGCATTCGTTATGATTTACCAAAAAATGGATTTGTGAAGCTTGCTGTATTTGATATGCTTGGTAAAGAGATAGAAACAATTGTAAATGAAACACAGTCCGCAGGAACTTATACGGCAACATTCAACGCCTCACGACTCCCGGGCGGTGTTTATTTCTATAGATTGACCACTGATGGTTTCATCGAAACAAAAAAAATGTTGTTCGTGCCATAAATTCCAATATATTAACATTAATATTATGGCCGGATACAAAGAATACTCATCTGCACTTGAAGGATGGATGAATTATCACCGAATGCAGGCGCTGGAAGTGGAGCCGAACTGGCTTTTTGACAAAGTTTACAGCAAATCATACACAGCGGCATCAAAGTTTGGCAGGGAAAATGTATATGCGTTTATAAAGCATTATGAGAAACCTCCTGATGTTGCTGTATTTGCGCAGTTCAGCAGTGAATGCTATAAATACTCCATGAAAATATTTAAAGGCGGGCTTGTAGGTCTGGGAGCTCACCTGACGGCATATCCTATGATGGCAGTGAACGTGATAAACAATGAACTCGCGGAATTCATAAGGACATACTGCAGCAAGCATTTTGCTTCCGCAGAGTTCCCGGGAGTACTTGACCTGAGTACAAACGATTTATATTTTTACCCGGCAACGCCTGCATGGGGAGCGTTTTATTATTCGGGTTACAGGCAGACATTTTATGAATTATTTTCATAGAAGGCGTGGACTAAAATAGCTCGCTGAATGATTTTTGTCGAAATGCATAATCCGGTAAAATATATAAAGAGATAAAACTGTTATAAATATATAAAAAAGCCCTGT
>JAPLFI010000395.1 GCA_026390755.1 Ignavibacteriota bacterium | reverse complement strand
TCCGGTGTAATCATAGATAAAGACCAGCCAGTCAGCAGTTTTATTTATAAAGTCCCTGTAAAAAAGACAAATTAGGAATGTTTTTCAAGCAGATGTTTCGGAATTTCAAAAATCAGACGGAGAATAAAGTTGTCTTTCGTTAAGATTTCAGAGAAATTAAACAAATCAGAATTTGACGAATGGATTTTAAGGAAATGTGTTGCAACATTCGAATATATTGTTGAAATTGCGGAGGATAGCAGTAATTACTTCAAAATCAAATCCCGATTATGAGGATACTAAAATCTATTATCATAGACGACGAACTTCACGGAAGAAATAACCTTCATTCCCTGTTAAAGTCTTATTGCCCGGAAATAGATGTGATCGGGAAATGCGGAAAACCCTTCGAAGCCAAGAAAATGATATACGAACTGAAGCCGGATGTTGTTTTTCTTGATATTAATATGCCACAACTGAACGGTTTTGAACTGCTCGACAGCCTGTCGGAAAAGGATTTTCTTACCGTATTTGTTACCGCACACGCGGAATTCGGAATTCAGGCAGTCAAAGCAAATGCCGTTGATTATCTGCTGAAACCGATTGATTACATAGAACTTCAGCAGACAGTAAAAAAACTAATTTCAATCAGCGAAAACAAAATCGTTGATAAAGAAACTCGTAGTTCAACGACTGAGAAGAAAATTTTAGTTTCTCACAGCGAAGGTTCATCGCTTATCGCGTGTGCCGATATAGTGAAGCTTGAGGGCAATAATAATTATACTGTTATACATTTTAGTAATAAAAAATCACTGACAGTTGCAAAGACATTAAAGGAATTTGAAACTTCTATACCTGAAGATATTTTCTTCAGGATACACAAGGCTGAAATAATCAATCTGAATTATGTAACGGATTACACTCACCGCGACGGTGGGTATGTCACGATGAAAACGGGCGAAAGAATAGAGATTTCCCGCCGGCGTTTTCAGGATTTCGAAGCAGTGATGAAAAAGTTTTCCGGCACATCCCCCTCAAATCACAAATAAAAAATAATACCGTTCCCTCGGCGTAAACGACCGTTCCCTAAATGAAAGCAACCGTTTGCTAAACCGCCATTGTAATAAATAAAATGCTTGTCTAATTTTTGCATAAAGATACTCCATGGCATTAAAAGTTCGGGCTTTAATTTTATAACTATACACAGATAAATAAAACGGTATTGAAAACCAAAACGGTAAAATCATAAATTAAATTATATCCATCTAACTTTAAAAACTTTAAACCTGAGGAGGTTAAAAACATTATGAGAAAAATTAACACAGTTCTGTTCTCTGCTATTGTTCTATTGATTTGCAATTTATCATTTAACACTGATAATTGCTCTGCCCAGTGGCAGCCCGAGGTCCGTCTGACCAACGACCCGAACATGTCCTTTACATCTTTCGGTAATGCAAGATGCATTGTCGCAGACGGCAATATTTTACACGTTGTATGGTATGATGGTGTTGCCGTAAACGTCGGTAACTGGGAGATTTACTATAAACGCTCGACAGATAAAGGATTAACCTGGAGCTCGAACGTAAATCTGTCTAACAACGAGTTTCTTTCATACAATCCCGCAATAGCAATATCGGGTTCTTATGTACACGTAGCATGGTACGACAACCGTGACGGAAACTGGGAGGAGTATTACAAACGCTCTGTTGACGGAGGAATTACATGGGGTCCCGAAATCAGACTCACAAACAAACCAACAGGCTCCGGACACCCTTCTATTGCCGCATCGGGACTGAATGTTCACCTTGTTTGGTATGATAGCCGTGACGGAAATTATGAAGTATATTATAAACGCTCGGTTGACGGCGGCACTAATTGGTTACCGGATGTGCGGCTGAGTAATACAACAGGTAAATCATTATCGCCAGCCGTAGCAGTATCCGGCTCAAATGTTCATGTTGCCTGGTACGATTCCACTGCCGGCAACTGGGAAATTTATTACAAGCGTTCAACAGACGGAGGCATTAACTGGGGCTCTGCTACACGTCTTACAAATAATTCAGCCGCTTCTACGATGCCTACCATAGCCGTTTCAGGTTCAACTGTGCATATCGTATGGGTTGACCTGCGTAATGGAATCGAAAATATTTATTACAAGCGCTCGGTAAACGGAGGTTCAAGCTGGGGAGCGGACGTAAAGTTGACTAAGAAATATTGGGAGTCATATCCTTCTATTGCTGTGAACGGTACTGTATTGCATCTTGTATATTACAGCATGCCTCAAACCAACTTTGAAATTATGTACAAAACATCTGTTAACGGCGGCGTATCGTGGGGTAATGCCGTTCAGCTTACTAATAATTCCGCGGCTTCAAGTGTTCCTTCTGTCGCTGTTTCCGGTTCTTCCGTCCATGTCATATTCCGTGACTGGCGCGATGGGAATTGTGAAATATATTACAAACAGTTCAAAAGCTCTTCCGCCGGTCCTGAAGGCATAACAAACAATAATCCTGAATTACCAAATACATATTCTATGAGCCAGAATTATCCAAACCCGTTCAATCCTGTAACGAAGATAAGTTTCAATGTCCCGAAACAGGCTTATGTATCTCTGAAGATATTTGACCCGCTCGGTCGCGAAGTAAGCACTCTTGTTGACGATTTAAAAGAACCTGGAAGTTATTCCGTTGATTTCAACGGTGCGGAACTCACAAGCGGTGTGTATTTCTACCGCCTGCAGTCCGCTGAGTTCACTGACATAAAACGTATGACTTTAATTAAATAACTTATTCTTGCTCCTTCTGTCGGGATGTGATACCCGGCAGAAGGAGCATAATATTATTAGGTTATTTTTAATGTTCTTTAAAAAGATTTAAGGCTCAAATCTTTCAAACCGCGCCTTAGTAAAATTGCGTGAATAATTTTCAAGGTGAGGCAAAAGAAAAATTTTCTGTTTGAGTGCCGTTCTTGCAAGAGTTTAAATTTTTCTGCCGAACCGAAGAAAATTTAGCAATTTTACTTCAGCGCTTGATTTTTCTTTGGTTACTTTCTTTTGATTAAGCAAAAGAAAGTGACAAATAAGCGTAGCATTTGATCAAGCAAAAGAAAGAATATACTATGATAGTATCAAGCAAAAGAAAGTGACAAATAAGCGTAGCATTTGATCAAGCAAAAGAAAGAATATGTAACGATAAGCAAAAGAAAGTAAGTATATAAATTAATAATAAATTATTACATTAAATTGTCCCACATTAAAAATATAACATTATGATGAAACCAGGCATCATCAGAAATATTTTATTGTTTTTCTTCTGCGGTTTACTCCTTTCAGTAACTGTATATTCTCAAACTTTTCCTTATTATCAATATACAAAAAAAGACGGGCTTGCTCATCCGCTTGTGTGGTGCATTCATCAGGATAAACTCGGATATATCTGGATTGCCACGGCAGACGGATTAAGCAGATTTGACGGAAATACTTTTAGGAATTTCACAACGGCTGACGGATTAAACTCAAATTATATCAGAAACATCGCCGAAAGCGACGACGGCACTCTTTATTTCGCAAGCGGCAACACAAAAGCAAAATGGATAACCTCGTATAAGGGCGGCAAATTTTCAAATTATGAAGTTAATCCGGCACCGCCTTACGATGTCAATTCTATGACTGATATAAGCCACATGTCTATGAAAAATGACACATTTTACGTTATCAAAAGAAAAGGTCTCAGTTATATATACAATCACAATATTTATAATTACGACCCGTCATTTTCTGATAATCATGGCAGTTATGAAATATTACCGTATAAGAAAAGTGACTCGCCTAACACGGTGTTATTAGCCTGCGCTGAAAACGGTCTGTATGAATTAGACGGCAACAAATACATTAAAATTCAGATAGAGGACCTGAACGAATCGCCTGTGTATTCAATTTCGGTGGATAAAGACAATAATCTTTGGTTAAGCAGTGACGGTAAAATATTTAAACTGCGGAATTATAAAACTGAGCTGAGTATAACCGTTTCTGAAAATAATAAAGATAAGGTTTCTTTTGGATCACAGGTACTGGCTGACAGCCGCGGAATAGTCTGGTTTCATACGGTTGATAAAGGTCTTTGTATTCTCAGGAATAATCAGATATCTGAAATAGGTTCAAAAACGTTAATCGGCAAGTCACATGTAGAATATATTTACGAAGACAGAGAGGGCAATGTTTGGGTGTCGGCAAACGGTAAAGGTGTTTTTTGCTTTAATAATCTGTCTATTTCAAACTATTACGAAAGCGACGGACTTTTCTCAAATCGAGTCAGATCGGTACTTGCTGCCGGCAACGGTGTTAAGCTAATCGGCACTCTTGGCGGATTGAGCATACTGGAAAAAGATAAAATAGAAAAAATAATCACAGAAGAAAAACCATCAGTAAGGGGATATTTGGCAAGTAAAATTAAAGCGGGACTTAACGGTAATTATTTAATATGCGGGACTTATAATTTTCCGGATATCAGGCAAATTTTTTTTAACACGAATATGGTGTTTCTTTATGGAGCGATATCGGTCTGTCAGCCGGACCCCGCAACTCTTATTACATCTTATCCTAATCCGGGCAGCGGAGTATTGTCGTTCAATAGTTTTGAACAGGGTAAATTAGTTAAAAAGGAAGAAAAATTCGTTATTAATGACTCGGATCAGTTTTCAGGCATTTATGAAATAGAAAAAGCAAATGACGGTGTTCTGTGGCTGGGAACGGTAAGGGGTCTTTGCAAAATGGACGGAGATAACAAAACCTTTTTTAAAGATGATCCTGTACTGAGTTCAAGAACATATTCCATCAAAATTATCAGTAACGGCAATATTCTCGTCGCAAGCGAAAAAGGAATATCTGTGCTGATTCAAAACCCGGAAAAAATATTATCACTCGAAAAAACAGATAAATTTGATTTCAGTAAATCAAGATCCGTTGATATTGACAATGACAATAATATCTGGATTGGCAATATGAAAGGTTTATACCGTATCCCTATGGATTCATTTCTTAACGGAAAATATAATGATATTATTTATTTCAACGACAAAACAGGGCTTCCTTCATACGAAGTTCACACAGTTTCCTTTGATAAAATGAATAACGAACTCTGGGTTGGTACCGAAGAAGGACTGGCGAAAATGGAACTGAACAATTTAGATAAATATTTGAAACCTCCTCCGAAAGTGTTAGTTGAAAATGTTTTTTTAAGCGATACTAACCTGACGAAGTTTGATAATATCGTTTTCAAGCCTTATCAGAATAATCTTCGCGTGCACTTTACGGCATTCAATTACAGCTCGCCCAAAAGCATAAAATATGAATATATGTTCGAGGGAGAAAAAGACTGGACGGAAACAGTATATTCCGAAATTGATTTTCATTCTCTGTCTTCCGGTAAATATAATCTGCTCCTGCGAGCTGTGAATAACACTTCTCTTAAAGGCGATATATCGAGCCTTAAGTTCGAAATTCTTGCCCCGTTCTGGAAAACTCTGTGGTTTTATTTTCTTTTGATTCTGATTTTTCTTGCTGTAGTATTCTTCATATACCGTATAAGAATGAAGCGTGTGAAAAATAAGGCCGCTGAACAGATAAAAGTGCAAAAAAGTATATCCGATTTAAAACATCAGGCACTTTCCGCTTCACTGAATCCTCATTTTATTTTCAATGCACTGAACTCAATTCAGTACTATTTCAACGAGCACAGCAAGGAAGAGGCAAATAAATACCTTGTAAATTTTTCAAGACTGATAAGAATGAATCTCGATTCGGCAGGAAACACATTTATTCCTCTTAGCAGGGAAATTGAACGGCTTAAGCTGTACATGGAATACGAGAAACTGAGGTTTGAAGATAAAATGAATTACAGAATTAACATTGACGAGAAAATCAACAGCGACAGGCTTGAAATTCCCAATATGATTTTACAGCCCTTCGTCGAAAATTCAATTTGGCACGGACTGCTGAACAGAAAAGGTGAAGGTGTAATAGATATAAATATCAACCGGAAAGAAAAAATCATATCGATGCTGAATTATTCTGTTATCGAAATTGAAATTATAGATAACGGTATCGGACTTGAGGAAAGTAAAAAGTTAAAGCAATCCAAACATATCTCCAAAGGAATATCGATGATTAAAGAACGGCTGAATCTGCTTGAACTCGGAATAAAGAATTTTGATTTCGTCACGATAAAAGAAAGAATAGACGGAATCCAGGGAGTAATCGTAAATATTGTTTTACTTCCGAAGCATTATAACATAATGTAACAAAGCCGTTCCCTCGGCGAAAGCGACCGTTCCCTAAATGAAAGCATACGTTTGCTAAATCGCCGTTGCAAAACACAGAAAACGTATGTAGTTTTATAATAAAGTTACCGGACAAAATTTAAAGTTAAGGTCATAATATTATAACTATAGACAAACAAATCAAATGGCACTGAAGAAAAGAAAACCCGGAATGATAGTTACAAAATCAGAACAACGGCTGAAGGGAATGCTTAAGATAGACAGGAAATACAGCTCACCAATAGATTACGGCGGATTCAATAATGCATTAACGAGTATAATTGTCAGAACGCAGATTGATTTATGCGTCCGGAATAATTCGGAATATAACGAAGCTTTAATAACAGCGGATGCAAAATCCGAAAATCTGAAACAGGCAGAGGCAAATCTTTCGGATATGTATGCAAGAGTGTTATCTGGATGTGTCGGTAAATTCGGAAGCGATGCTCCGGAGGTCACTTTGCTCGGCGGAACGCGGAAATCAGAAAGAAAAAATGCCGGAAGAAAGTAAATCAGAAGAGACAATAATGGGAAACAAAAATATTTTATATAGCAATACTTTATCAAATTTAAACTAAAGGAGACTTTATGAAAAAGTTATTATTTGTTTTAATGCTCGTATTCATTGCTTTTCCATTTTCATTCTCACAGGACGGAAATAATGCGTGGACACAAAACGGAGCGAATCTGGGCAGAATTTACTGCGGTGTTATAAACCCTGCAAATCAGAGTATTATATATGTCGCGGGTCTTGACTCTGGTGTTTATAAAACGATTAACGGCGGATTAAACTGGGTCGCGGTAAACAACGGATTGGTTTACAAAAAAGTACAATGCCTGGCGATTGCCCCGTCCAATCCAAACATTTTATATGCGGGAACTGATTCTCTCGGAGGTGCAAACAGCGGTGTATATAAGACGACCGATGCCGGCGCCAGCTGGGTTTTTATGATGAGCGGAATGACAGATTTAGCCGTTCAGTCCCTGGTTGTACATACAACAAATCCTAATATAGTCTGGGCTTGCTCATTCAATGGTGTCGGACCGGCGGCAGTCGGATTATGGAAGACAACAAACGGCGGCACAAACTGGTTTGTCTCTAATACCGGAATTGCCTCTGATAATAAAAATGTATTGTCTATTGCTATAAATCCTCTGAATCCTAATGTTTTATATGTTGGAACTTCTTTAATACTTCCGGCAAGCACGGGACCGCCAAAAATTTATAAAACCTATGACGGCGGTGCAAACTGGAATTTAATGAGTACGGGACTGCCCGCGCTAACGACGGACAATAATCCCATAAGATGTCTGGAAGTATTAAAAAGTGATACGTCAAGGGTTGGTGCGGCACTTTTCGTTAATTCTTCCTTAACCGGTGGATTTTTCCTGTCAACCAACGGCGGACAATTATGGACAAAAAAACATTCCGGATTGCCAGAAGTGTCAGGCTCCCTGCTCAGGTCAATGAGTATGAGGTCTGCAAATGAATTTTACGTCGGTATGGACGGCGGCACGACAACTAAAGGAGTATGGAGAACCACTAATGGCGGTAATAACTGGGCTGAATTTAATAATACCGTAATGACGAATACTCACCCTGTAAGAATGTTATTATTCAAGACAACAGGAGATACTACTTTATATGCCGGAGCGGCAGGAACAACAGTACCTCTTACGGGAGTATATGAATATACATGGTCCGCGCCTCCAGCACAACGCGTCTGGTCAGAACAAATCTCGGGTTTATACATATATTTTTATACTGTATCGGCGGTTGATAATAACGTTGCCTGGGTGTGCGGCGATGCCGGTAAAGTTGTAAGAACTACAAATAAGGGTGTGGCATGGACAAACGTAAGCGGTAACCTTCCGGTAACTTCAGATATGTATTGCATTTACGGCTTTGATGCGAACAATGCCATTGTAACAGGAGGACCCGCGGCAGGAACATTTGTATGGAAAACTGTAAACGGCGGAGTAAACTGGACTCAAACATTCGCTGAAACAGGCGGATTCATGGACGGATTCTACTTCCTTAATGCGACAACCGGATTTATGTATGGAGACCCGGTAGCTCCAAGCACAAGATGGTCATTATGGAAAACCGTAAACGCCGGAGCAAACTGGGATTCAACAGGATTATATGTACCTTCAGGGGGAACTTATGGAACTAATAACTCAATGTTTGGACTTGGGAATGATATCTGGTTCGGGGGAGGCACATCTGCATTGCCGCATTCGTCAAATGCAGGCGTAACATGGGCGAATCAGACATTACCCGGAACAGGCTGTACGGCAATCTGGTTCAACAGTCCTGCGGTTGGACTTTCAGACGGAGGACTAACATCATTTGCGGTAACCACAAACGGCGGGACAAACTGGACTAATTTAAACTCAACGGCAATTTCTATAGCCTCTATTACAGGCGAAGGTTCTGAATGGTGGTTTGTAGGATATTCAGGAGGCGTTAACTATTCAACAAATATCGGAGCTAACTGGTCACAGCAATATCCTTTACCGGGAACAGGCGGAACTTACACTCATATAACCAAATCAAGAACCGGCAACACGCTCTGGGCTGTACGGACAAACGGCGGAATATCAAGATACGGCGACCCGATAACAGGTGTAACACCTGTCAGTGCAACGGTTCCTGATAACTATTCACTCTCGCAAAACTATCCGAATCCTTTTAATCCCGTAACAAAGATTAATTTTGCAATACCGAAATCAGGACTCGTAACTCTGAAGATTTATGACATACTCGGACGCGAGGTAAAGACTCTCGTTAACGAAGTTAAAGCACCGGGCAATTACGCAATTGAATTTAACGGCTCTGAACTCACAAGCGGAGTTTATTTCTGCCGAATGCAGTCAGCAGACTTTAACGATGTAAAGAAACTCGTTCTCTTGAAATAATTTTTCAACTCCTTGTAGAGTCTGGTTGTAAGACCAGACTCTACAAGGAGGTTTCTGTTTTAATTTAAATTTCAACAAATTTAAAAAAATATTCATTATGAAAAAAATTATTTTTATTCTCTTAATTGTACTTTGTGCATTAAAGATTGATGATTGCTCTGCACAGTGGGTGCAGATGTCAAACGGTATGGGAACAAATAAAATGGTCCCTGCTTTAGCCGTTAGTGGTTCAAATGTTTTTACGGGGGCATGGACCGGCTTATTCCTTTCAACCAATTACGGTGAACTTTGGACTAACGCCAGTAGTGGTATAACAAATCTGAACATCAATGCGATTACTGTCAGCGGAAATAATATATTTGCTGGATCTAATGGCGGCGGAATTTTTCTTTCTACTGATAACGGTGAAAACTGGGTTGCTGTTAATAACGGTTTAACAAGTCTTAACGTATGGTCATTTGCTTCAAGCGGAAGTAATATATTTGCAGGTACAATGTCAGGAGGTGTTTTCCTTTCAACCAATAATGGTGGAAACTGGACTCCTGTCAACAGCGGTTTAACAAGTATGTTTATATATGCTCTCCTAATAAATGGAATTAATATATATGCAGGAACCAATGGCGGCGGAGTCTTTCTTTCGACAAATAACGGAATCAACTGGACTGCTGTTAATAACGGTTTGACAAGTCTCACTATTCGTTCTATGTTCTTTAACGGGAGTTATTTGTTTGCGGGAACAGGCGGTTCTGTCCCGGGAGGAGTATTCCGTACTTCCAACAATGGTATAAACTGGTTTCAGGTAAATAATGGCCTGACAAATCTGACTATTTATTCTCTCACAGCAAGCGGGACAAATATATTTGCAGGAATTAGCTATAGCGGCGTATTCCACTCAACCAATAATGGCAATAACTGGATAGAAATAAATCAGGGTATAGGCAATGTTAGTGTTAATTCTTTAGTTATAACAAATAATTATATCTTCGCAGGAACCTGGGGCAGTTCAGTCTGGCGTCGTCCATTAAGCGAATTAGTTGGAATTAATAATATCCCCGAAGTCGTTCCGGCATTATACTCATTGCATCAAAACTATCCCAACCCTTTTAACCCTGTAACAAAAATCAATTTTGACATAGCAAAAACCGGATTTGTCAGTCTCATAATATATGATGCACTCGGGAGAGAAGTTAGTACACTTGTAAACGAAGTTAAAACCCCGGGAAACTATGTTGTAGATTTTAACGCCTGCCTGCCGAATGGGCAGGGTTCTAATCTTTCCGGCGGAGTTTATTTTTATAAACTTGAATCGGGAAATTATTCTGAAACAAAGCGTTTAGTTCTGTTAAAATAATGCTCTTTAATCATATATGGATTACTTGTTATAAAAAAAAGTGCTAAATTTTTAATGAATAATTTCTACAAAATAAATATTATGCGATTTATTATTGGAATTACAATTTATTTTTTATTCCAAAATCCATTATCTGCACAGTATAAAAGCATAAACAGCTTTGTGTCACAGGAGCAGACTGTGAACGGTTTTAGTAATTTCTTCCTCGGAGTTAATCAGGCTGAGCCCTATATAGCGACAAATCCCCGTGACCCTTTGAATACTATATGTTCTTTTATATTAGGAAGTTACTATACGCTTGACGGGTTAAATTGGAACAGTATCAGCACATTAAACAACAGTGCTGACCCATTCCTTGCATTTGACAGCATTGGAAATGCTTATTATTCCCCCGGTCTTTACTGGCAGGCAAACAATATCAGTGTTTTGAAATCAACTGATAAAGGAATTACATGGCAAAATAATTATTTAATCTATACCGGAAACAATGACAGGCCCGCACTTTTCGGAAACAGGGCAGGCGGTATATATTCGAATTATTTATATGCCGCCTGGGAAAATATAGGGGCTCCCGGTCTTTTCTTCGGGCGGTCAACTAATCAGGGAGTAACCTGGTCATATATGCCTTTTAACGTACCGGGTAATTACTATTGCCCGTATATCGCTATTGGTCCTTCGGGCACAATTCCCGGCGGTATTATTTATTATGGATTTATTGAGCTTGATACATTCCCTTCTGTGCATACTGTGCATGTAAAAATAATGAAATCTACCGATGCAGGTATTACATTTTCTTCCAAGATTACTGTAGATTCGAATTGTATTCATCCGACTATTAAAAATGGTGCTATGTATTACGTGGACTTTATACAGATGTCAGCCGATAATAGCTATGGTCCCTATAGGGGAAATGTTTATATTGTTTACACAGGTAAGGGAACAGGAACTGACAATGCGGATATTTTCTTCGTAAAATCGACGAATTACGGTGCTAACTGGTCTGCACCTTTAAAGCTGAATGATGATAATACGTCCGGTGACCAGTGGATGGCGGCAATATCTGTGGATAAAAGCGGTAAGATATATATTGTCTGGTATGACTCCCGTATAGATCCTCAGAACTTTATGACACAGCTTTATGGCACGGTTTCAACTAACGGCGGAGTTTCCTTTGTTCCTGATTTTCCCGTTTCCACAACTCCGTTCAATCCTGTAAATGCATTTATGGGGCATTATATCAGCGTTTCAGCCATTGGAAATACGGCAATCGCATCCTGGACAGACGCACGAAATAATAATTCAGGAGGTTATGTAGGATATTTACCTGATTATGCCATGACTGTGGCTCCGGAGATAATTAATCTCGGAAGTAATGACAGCCTCACTGCCGTGATAAAAATTCCGTCCATAAAAGGTCCCTACGTCGGAAATATAAAATTTACTTGCGAGCTCGATTCCTTGCCGCCGCAGGGAAATATTTCTATTAATTTCGCCGGCAAGGATTCCGTTACAACAATACCGGATTCGGTTTATTTGAAAATAAAATTGACAAATGTGAATGTGCCTAAAAGATACAGGATAACAGTTACGGGCAGAAACACATCTTATGGCGTCCCTGTTCATGCACGTAATATTGACTTAATGGTTAACTCTTCTTATCTGAATATCGGAACAAACAGAAATGGTCGTGCGGGATTTAAGGTAAATGGTACGCTGTATAATACATGGCAAAACTTATTTTTTCTGAATAATTCTAATGTTACCGTGCAGGCAATCAGTCCAGTCAATGTATCCGGCATGGCAAGATATATGTTTGTGAACTGGTCTGATGCAGGAGATACAACTCATAGTTTCGTAATTAATGCAAATACAACCCTTACTGCGTATTATAAAACACAATTTAATTTATCATTAGTGTCATCCATCGGTAACTCTTTCGGCGGAAATACATATTATGATTCTTTGCAGTCCTTTACGTTCGGAGTTTTGTCTAAAATTATTGTGTATAACGGACAGGTATATAGATTCAGGGGATGGGATGGAAACCCCGGCGGCGGCTCATATACAAGCCCTGACAGCACGGGTAATGATACTGCGGTAACATGGTCAATGTTCAAGTCAATTATAGAAATAGCGAGATGGACACCCGTAACAGGAATCAGTCAAATCTCTTCTGAAATACCGGATGAATACAAACTATATAATGCGTATCCGAACCCGTTTAATCCTTCAACTAAAATTAAGTATGATATCCCTGTTCGTCATTCCGGCGAAGGCCGGAATCCAGTAGTTAAAGTAATTATATATGACGCTCTCGGGAGAGAAGTCGAAACGCTTTCTAATAAGCAAATGAATGCCGGCTCGTATATTGTAGATTTCAACGGCTCAAAACTTTCAAGCGGTATTTATTTCTGCCGCCTGAGTACAGCAGGTTTTACTGATATAAAAAGACTCGTTCTTTTAAAATAGCATCGGGTAATTAATTTTTTTGAAACGCGCATTTGTATTTTGAGCGTAAGAAATTTATGCAGTAAGTCGTTAAAAGAAAGCAATTGTCTGAGCACTGTTCTTGTGCGAGTTTTGCTTTCTTAGACTTACGGAATAAAGTTAGCTCAAAATACAACGGCGCTTGATTTTTCTTTGGTTACTTTCTTTTAATCAAGTAAAAGAAAGTAAAATTTTAAATATATTTTTATGAAAATATTATTATTAATTTTTTCAATCGTAATTTTCATGTATAGCCCTTTGTCTGCTCAACCTGGTTGGTTTCAACTTAATTCCGGAACAACAGAAAGCCTTCAATCGGTTTATTTTACGGACGCTAATACAGGCTATGCCGTAGGAAATCCCGGTACCGTCCTTAAGACCACTGATGCAGGTGCTACCTGGTTTTCGCAATCAATTCCCACAACTGATATATTGCACTATGTGCTCTTTACAGATGTTAATACCGGTTATATAGCAAGCGGAGTTTATGCCAGTAATGGGGGTAATTTATTCAAGACAACTAACGGAGGTAATAGCTGGAACGCACAAATCTTACCCAACTATGCTCATTTCTATTCAATTTATTTTAACAATTCAAACACAGGATACGTTTCGGGCTCTCGTACAATCCTTAAGACCACCAATGCGGGTATCACATGGCAATATTATGAATTTCCGAATTATCATACGTTTACATCAATTTATTTCGTAGATATCAATACAGGATTTGCAACAGGAAGCAAAGCCTATTATGATTTAGTAATAATTAAAACCACCGACGGAGGCACCAGCTGGTTTGATACATTTGCTAATTCAGCATACGGATATTTCTTTTATGGAATAAATTTTATTGACGCAAATACAGGCGTTGCCGTAGGTGGTTATACGGGACCCGGAAATGCTTTTATACTAAGGACTACCAATGGGGGGGTGAATTGGGATTGGATTGACTACATTTTTAACCTTAATGATATATACTGGTCTGTGAAGTTCGTAAGCCCGGCTGTCGGTTATATAGCGGGAGGCGGAACCGGTTTCAGCACTATTCTGAAAACAACCAACAGCGGGCAAGACTGGTATTATCAGACAACGAATGCAAATAATTTTTTAAGAGGCAGTTACTTTACAAGTTTGAACACGGGATACGTTGCTGGCAACGGAGGAACAATACTCAAAACAACGGACGGAGGCGGAACATTACCCGGAATTAATCCTTTTGGTAACCAAATTCCTGCGCAATTTGCACTATCGCAGAATTATCCCAATCCATTTAATCCTGTAACGAAGATTATTTTTGATGTCCCTGTTTGTCATTCCGGCGAAGGCCAGAATCAGGTCGTCAGCCTGATTGTTTATGACATGCTTGGAAGAGAGATTGAAACACTCGTCAGTCAAAAATTGAACGCCGGCACATATTCTGTAGATTTTAACGGCTCGAAACTCACAAGCGGAGTTTATTTCTGCCGTATGCAATCGGGAGAGTTTA
>JAPLFI010000270.1 GCA_026390755.1 Ignavibacteriota bacterium | reverse complement strand
TTGCACAAAAATATACTTTGATAAAGGAAAATTATTTAGACAATTCCGGCGATAAAGCCGATAAACTCATCGAAGAGGTTTATTTCATGTCGAACAGGCACGCTTATGAATTCCTGTTCGATGATTCTGCGCTTATTGTTATTGATATGCAGAACTATTTCCTTAAGCCGGACTCTCATGCCTGTATACCTTCTGCCGCATGTATAGTGAATCCGATAAACACTTTAGTGAGAGAATTCAGAAAAAGAAATTGCAAAATTATTTTCACAAAACATATCAATACGGAAGAAGATGCGGGTATGCTGAAAAAATGGTGGAAGGATATTTTAAAGAATGACGAAAACGCAAACATAAATGAAAACCTTGATTTTACCGGAACGGAAATATTAACAAAAACACAATTCGATGCATTTTATAATACACAACTTGAAAGTATGCTCAGGGAAAACGGAATTAAACAGGTTGTGATTACGGGAGTGATGGCTAATCTATGCTGTGAAACCACAGCCCGCTCGGCATTTGTAAGAGGTTTTGAAGTTTTTTTCCCCGCTGACTGTACGGCGGCATATAACGAAAAGATGCATCTTTCAACGCTTTATAATCTGTCTTACGGTTTTGCTCATATAATAAATTCGAAAGACATTTTAAATGAGACTGACAATGAAGAATAAATATGATGTTATTGTAATAGGAGCCGGACCTGCAGGAATTACAGCCGCTATTCAGCTCAAACGATTCGGAATCAGCACCGTGATAATCGAAAAAGAATCAAACGGGGGTCTGCTTAAGAACGCGGGTATGATAGAGAACTATCCCGGTTTTCCCGAAGGCATTACCGGCATTGAACTGATACGTCTTTTCAATAAGCATCTCGAAAAATATGACATTGAGGTTAACAGGGAGACAGCGCTCAGCGTTGACTTTGCCGACGGAGTGTTTTCTGTTAAAACCGATAAACGGAAAATATATTCAAAATATGTCATTGCCGCTTCAGGCACAAGACCGATAAAGTTTTGTATCAGCGGAGTTGAGCCGAAAGATATACTTTATGATATATATAAACTTCCCGGCGAGGGATTATCAAAGACTACAGCAGTTATCGGCGGCGGGGATGCCGCATTTGATTATGCTTTGAACCTGCATTCACGTGGATACAATGTAATAATTCTGAATCGCGGAGATAAACATAAATGTATTAAAACACTTTGGAATAAGTTTTTATTGCAGAAAAAAGTTCTATCGGATATCAGATATTTGGAAAATGCAATTATAGAAAAAATTAAATACGAAGATGACAGGTATATACTCGAATATACTGACACTGCACATTCACATCAGCATTCGCTTACTGCGGATTATATATTAGCGGCAACGGGAAGGGAGCCGGCAGATGAATTCCTGAAACAGGGAACGGATTCCGCAACGGATTCCGAAATCGAAAATGCAGGGAATACACTTTTATTTGCCGGTGATGTTAAAAACGGATTGTGCAGACAGGCGATTATTGCGGCAGGAGACGGAATGAAGGCGGCAATGCTAATATCGAATATGATAAACAATGGTGAGGAGAGTAACATTTGAGAAAAGAATTACATCCGGGACCGAAAAAAATTCTGCAGGAATGGACAATAATCTGAAAATAATGGCAAGCTCGGGTAATGATAAGATAGCAGAAGTATTTGCGGCTGAAACGGCATCGGGAAAAGTGATTGAATTTGTGGAATCATGTCAGCCGCCTATACCGCGTGAAGAGAAATGGGTTTTGATTGTATCAACACTTTGCGGATGCCCGGTAGA
>JAPLFI010000309.1 GCA_026390755.1 Ignavibacteriota bacterium | reverse complement strand
TCAAACTTGCTTTGGGACTTGTACTGATGGCGGCTTCATATCTGATATTAGCGCTTTCGGTGAAGGCGCTTGACCCTTCTGTGAAAGTCGGGATGCTGTGGCTGATAATAATGTATTTTGTATTAACAATAGGCGAGCTGTCTCTTTCGCCCATTGGACTTTCTATGATGGTGAAACTTGCGCCGATAAGGTTCGGGTCGGTTTTGATGGCGGTATGGTTTCTTTCGCTTGGAACTTCGTTTAAAATATCGGGTGTGCTCAGCGCATTTTTTCCGACGGAAAAACTGAAACCCGTACTGCTCGGAATACCGATTAACACTACTTTTGATTTCTTCATGATATTCGTTGTACTTGCCGGCTCAAGCGGAGTGATTTTATTTTTGATTATCAAGCCGCTTTTAAAGATGATGCACGGAGTGAGATAGGTTTCCGGAAATCTTATCCATAAAATAATTATAATAATATGTGATTATATTCATATATTATTATAATATTGTGGTGATTATCTTCTTTACGCTATATTCTTGACTTCTAATCCTATAATTATTATATTTATTTGTGATTATAATCACGTATTATTATAATAATAATTGGTCAATCAAATGATAAATAGAATTGTTTCCGGCAAAGTAGCCGAATTGCTTTATCAGGGGAAAGTAATAGTAATATACGGTGCAAGGCAAACCGGAAAAACCACATTAGTTGAAAGTATATTAAAAACTGCTCAGCACAGAGTACTGTTTTTAAACGGAGATTTATCCGAAACGCGGGAAATATTATTGAATGCATCACTTGCAAGAATCAAAAATATCATTTCCGATTATAAAATAATTTCAATTGATGAAGCTCAAAGAATCAATGATATCGGACTTATATTAAAAATCATTCACGATAATTTTAAAGATGCAGTAGTAATTGCAACCGGCTCATCATCGTTTGATTTAGCAAATAAATTAAATGAGCCGCTGACAGGCAGAAAATATGTAGTTAATTTATATCCTCTGTCGTTTGAAGAAATCGTGAGTTATACAAATCTCGTTGAAGAAATCAGCCAGCGAAATCAAAGAATAATTTTCGGCTCCTATCCTGAAATAGTAACAAGTCCGGGAAAGGAAACCGAATTACTGAACTTATTAGCTGAAAGTTATTTATACAAAGATATTTTAAAATTAGAAAATATAAGAAAACCCGTATTAATAAATAAAATACTTAAAGCTCTCGCACTGCAAATCGGTAATGAAGTATATTACAATGAAATAGCCCAATTGACAGGTGCTGACAGAAATACTGTGGAAAAATACATAGACATACTTGAGAAGGCATTTGTAATATTTCAGGTGCCGGCATATTCAAAAAATGTAAGAAATGAAATAAAAAAAAGCAGGAAAATTTATTTTTATGATAACGGAATCAGAAATGCGGTAATAAATAATTTCAACAAAGCCGAAGACAGAATGGATACAGGGTATTTATGGGAAAACTATATTGTCAGTGAAAGAATGAAATATCTTATAAATCATTCGTTGAACAGAAACCTTTACTTTTGGAGAACCACACAGCATCAGGAAATTGATTTAATAGAAGAAGACGGAGAAAAAATTTCAGCATACGAGATTAAATACAACAAAAAAGCAAAAATCAGAATTCCAAAAACATTTACGACAAGTTATCCCAATGCTAAAACATTTTTAATAACGCCGGATAATTATGATTCGATTTTGCTATAAATATTCATTTTGTAAATACGCTACAAGGTATTTTTCATTAGTATAGAATAGTTTTTTTGAAACACAAAATATTATATACTCTCTGCTGAGTAGTTACTTTCTATTTCAGCAATATAAGTCTCTTCGTCTCCGAGTAATCTCCCGCCTTAATCCTGTAAAAATATACTCCGCTCGGAAAATTCGTTGCAAGCCATACCGCTTCGTATGTTCCGGCGCTCTGCTTTTCTTTTACGAGAATATTAACCTCACGTCCCATTAAATCATACACTGCCAGCTTAACGAAAACCGTCCTGGAGATTGAATATCTTATGGTTGTTGACGGATTGAAAGGGTTAGGATAATTCTGGTACAGTATGTATTCAGAGGTAATATTCCCGCTGATTTGTTTCACACCTGCAAATAATTTGTTCAGATAAAAATTGATTTAATCCGTATTGCTCGTGGCAGTCACATTCACGTTTGTGCTGTCTCCCGTGAATCCGAGCCGGTTGATAATTATCTTAAGATTCCCGACCGGCAGAGAGTTTAAATGATACACTCCGTTCACGTCCGATACCGCACAGCGCACGAAAGTATTCCCGTTACGCGTGTATAAATTTGCGTCTTTTAGATTTGTCGCAGTAATAGCATCTGTCAGACGCATAACTCTGCCGTTTACTGAATTTGAAGCAGTCGAGCCGCTCATTCTGATTGCGCCAATATTTATATTGGTCAGGTTGCCTGCCGGATAAAGCACAGTCGCTTCCTGCCAGTAAATCGTTGACGG
>JAPLFI010000418.1 GCA_026390755.1 Ignavibacteriota bacterium | reverse complement strand
TATGAAATCAGGGTTCAGTCAGGCAGTGACATTTTCCGCATCTTCTGTTTTTTCGACTGTGGACAGTTAGTAGTAGTTGCAAGCGGTTTTTCAAAAGAAATCACAAAAGACACAAAAGAAAGAAATTGAAAAAGCATTAAAAATTAAACAGGAATATGAAAGCGAAAAAAAATAACATACTGACACTCGAACAGTTCAAAGACAGGAACTACGGAAAGCGCCGAACAGCAAAACGCGAAGAGCTTGAAGCAGGTTACAGGAACTTTAAACTCGGCTCTTTAATACACGAAGCCCGGCTTAAAAAGGGGCTTACGCAGGAGGAACTTGCAGATAAAGTCGGCACAACAAAATCCTATATTTCGAAAATCGAGAACAACATCAAAGAAGTGCGCATTTCTACGCTTCAGAAAATAGTTGAACTCGGCTTAGGCGGACAACTTCATCTTTCAATCCGCCTGTAAGAAAAGGAAAATAAACTATTGATTACCTCAAATCCCTTAAAATTTAATAACGGTTCTGATTCGTTAATTACATTAAGAAACAGTTTTCTTAATTCTCTCGCGATGGGGTTCGGCGGAAACAGTGATACAGTATCCTGTTTATGGAGAGTATATTCTTATAACGGGCCGGACTCTTTATCATCTCAGAATCAGAATTTTATTTTCATAGCCAGGCATTCAGTCGGCATAAATGTAATTTCATCATCTGTTCCGGTTGAATTAAAATTGTTTCAGAATTACCCGAACCCGTTTAATCCTGTAACAAAAATTAATTTCGATGTCCCTGTTTGTCATTCCGGCGAAGGCCGGAATCCAGTAGTTAAATTAGTTGTATATGACATGCTCGGCAGGGAAATGGCAACACTTGTTAATAGAAAAGTATTTACAAAAAATGTTTCAAACCACGTAGTAGTTTTATGTTAATAGATGCATCGAATTACCTCCCTGCTCTCTTGCGCTGCCGATTTTCATTACTATAAATCTTGTATTAAGATTTTTAGACATAATAAAATGCCTTATAGTAAAAATTCAAATACGAAAATTTATTGCTTTAGCTGACCCTTCCTTCGAACTATAAAACCTGCATTCCTGTTGAATCTGTAAATAAAACAGGAAAATGAAAAAAACATTAATACTTATTGTGTTCTTTTTTGCCGTATATTCTCAGGCGGACTCCCAGTGGGTGAACCTGAATCTTGGAAACGGGTTTGATATCTTTGATTTCAGCTTTCCGAATTCGCAAACAGGTTATATATGCGGATACGGCGGTTTATTCAAGAAAACCACAAGCGGCGGGACAAACTGGACAAATATGTCTTTCCCTTCAACTCAGTTCAATCTTAATGCTGTTCACTTTTTTAATGCGAATACAGGCATGCTTGCTTCGGATAATGATACGATTTACAGGACAATTAACGGTACACAGAACTGGTCGGATAAAATTTTCATTGGTTTTCATGTTTATGATTTTCAGTTTTTTGATTCCATAAATGGTTATGCCTCGGGAACAAATAGAATTGCCAAAACCACAAACAGCGGTCTGAACTGGACTGTTAGTACCATACAGTCGAACGGACAAATTTATTTCATAAATCAGAACACCGGCTGGACTATATCCGGCAATGCAACGTCAGGTTCAAATATTCTGAAAACCACGGATGCCGGCAGTACATGGCAAATACAATATGCCACAAGTAATTTCAGGATGATATACGACGTATTCTTTGTGAATGAAAACACCGGATACGCTTCGGGTTACAGGCATGGCATTTATAAAACTACTGACGGCGGTCTTAACTGGTTCAGTCAGTCAGAACAGACCGGCGCAAACGGACTTTATTCAATCTATTTCATTAATGCAAACTCGGGCTGGGCTGTCGGCGATTTTTATTCAACGACTAATACAAATTCATATTATACTACTAACGGCGGAACAAACTGGATTAACACTAATGGTGTAGTAAGCGGAAGACTGAACCGCGTAAAAATTAATAATTCACCCGTCGGATATATTGCAGGACAGAATCAAGTTATGTTCCGTACAACAAATGCCGGAGGACTGACTTCAGTGAAAATAAATCCGGGCATCACTCCCTCTGATTTTTCTTTGTCTCAGAATTATCCAAATCCGTTCAACCCAGTTACGAAAATCAGTTTTAATGTAGCAAAGACGGGATTCGTCAGCCTGATTGTGTATGACGCTCTCGGCAGGCAAGTGCATACGCTCGTGAATGAAAATCTGAATTCCGGCTCATATAACGTCAGCTTAGATGCCGCGCAGTTTACAAGCGGTGTGTATTTTTACCGCATGAACTCCGCCGGTTTTTCGGACACAAAAAGATTTGTGCTCCTGAAATGAAACTTGCTAAACCAAGCAGGCAAATATAAATTCAGGTTCGGAATTCTCGTATGTGAAAATTGCAAAACTTTTACGTTTAAGAAGCGATAAGACTGTGGGAAAATATCTGAAATATTTCGAAAATGCTTTTTTGATTTTTCAGATGAACAGATTTTCGTATAAATATAAAAATCAAATCAGTTATAATAAAAAAATCTATGCTTACGATAATTCATTATTAAAAGCTAATGAATATTTTTACGGTATGAATAAAGGGAGGCTGCTGGAAAACCTTATTGCAATATATTTAAAAAGAAACGAATTAGAGAATAACGGAAAAATATATTATTGTAAAGAAAACACCGGATTTAAGCAATGCGTTCTTTACTCTCGGCAGAATTATCCTGAACCGTGATGTCAAAATCATTCCGCTCCTGAGATAAATGACCCGGAGGGTACCCCGGGACAAGCTTTACCGCGTGACTTTG
>JAPLFI010000221.1:1554-12804 GCA_026390755.1 Ignavibacteriota bacterium | reverse complement strand
AACAGCTGAAAGACGGCGGAAAAGTTGTTATTCCTGTTGGAACTAAACATACACAGCAGTTATGGTGCGTGACAAAAACCGAAGGCAAAAATAAGGAAGCGAAGATTAATATTCAGAAGCACAGTGATTTCAGGTTTGTACCGCTCATCGGAGAAGAAGGATGGAAGTAGTATTTGGTATTGAGTATTTGGTATTGAGTATTTGGTATTGAGTATTTGGTATTGAGTATTTGGTATTGAGTATAAGAGAGAAGAACGGGGAGCTTAAATTGGTGAACAGTGAAATGTTGAAAGATAATTATATGACAATAGGGGTGGAAGCAGTATATGAGCTGAAGGTCAGCAGGTCGAAGTTTATTGCTCATGCATTTCCTGTGATAGACCCTGAAAGCGCTGTAAAAAATTTAGAGTCTTTGAGGAAAGAGTTATATGATGCGAGGCATCATCCGTTTGCATACAGGCTCCTGGATGAAAACTTATACAGGTTTAACGACGACGGTGAACCATCCGGATCATCAGGAAAACCGATACTCGATGCGATTGACAAGCACGGGCTCAGAAATACTTTGATTGTAGTAACGAGATATTTTGGCGGAGTAAAACTTGGAGTCGGCGGACTGAAAAGGGCTTATTTTGAAGCGGCTGATACGTGTCTTTCGGTAGCGGAAATTTCGGAAGTATTAATTACGGAGGATATAACGATTAAGTCCGATTTTAAGTATGTCGGCGGAGTAATGAATTTAGCGGCGAAGTCCGGAATAAAAATTCTTGAAAATAAATCCACGGATAAGTCAGTGATAGTATGCAGAGTGAGGCGGGGATTGATTGAGAGTTTCCGGAATGAAGTGACGGAACTGACAAACGGGTCAGCAGAATTCATGTAAAGAAAAACGAGGGAGATACAGAGAACACAGAATACACGAAGGATTTTTTTATAATAAGAGACAAGAGCTTAGCCACAGATTATAAAGATAAAGACTGTTTTTATAATAAGAGATAAGAGCGTTAGAAACGAATTAAAACAATACTTATATATATATGCAAATAAAAATAACTTTTTTATTACTTTTTCTAATTGCACTCATGTGCATGGGCTCGCATGTGCGTTCGCAGGTTGAGAGCGTTCCGCTTGATAATCAGGTCTATGATTTCCTGAAACAGATGAGTGTAAAGAGAATACTGCCGTCAATTAATGATGATAATCCTGTATTATCCAAAGGAGAAGTTGCAGAATACCTGAAAAAAATTGATGCAAAGAATAAGGAATTAAGCGAAGTCGAGAAAAAAACTCTTGAAAAATATAAAACCGTATTTATTCCCGAGCTTATGAACAATAAGAATACGGATGTTATTATTGCGGGAGACGGAAGTTTCGGTAAACGTGTCGGAGATATATTTTCAAAAAAGCAGAAGTATCTTTATTTATATAAAAAAGAGAATTTTACGAACTACACTAATTTAACCGGGCATCTGGATTTCACAAAAGAATTCAAACCGAGCAGTGATTCTTCAGTATTCATGATGGATGTCGGATTCCGTACTAACGGTACGGCGTTCAAACATCTCGGATACGGACTGTCGGTAAGCGCCGGATTCGTGTTCGGTTCCGCCGAATTAGCGAGGACAGTTAAACCCGAGCTGTCATCGAATTATAAATTTATTGAAAATATTGAAAATATAAGAAATTACGATTTTGCTGACGGTTACCTGAAGTATTACGCTGAACCGGCTGACGACATGAAAATATCAGTACAGCTTGGCAGAGAAAAGATAAGATACGGAAGCGTAGGATATGCCGATAACATGATGATTTCGGGAAATGCCAATGACCTTGACTTTATAAAATTTGATTTTAAATACGGAGTTCTGAATTTTTCATCAATACATGCAAGCACCGTCGGATATTATAACGTAATACACGACAGCAATTACACAAAATACATTGCGACAAACAGGCTGAAACTCTCATTTCCTGATTTATTCGATATAGGAATGACCGATATGATAGTGTATTCCGGAAGGTTTGACCTTGCGTACCTTACTCCACTGGGTTTTTATAAATATATTGAAATGTCCCTTCAGGACAGAGACAACGGAATTGTCAGTTTTGATTTCCAGAGTCACTTCATGAAGGATCTGCAGTTTCAGGCGGCATTTATGCTGGATGAAAATATACTCGGAAATTTTCAAAACCTGAGCCTTGCGGCGAATAAAACCGGATATCAACTGGGAGTTATGGCTTATGAACCGTTCGGTTTAAAGAATGTATCATTAATACTCGAATATACAAAAATCAGACCTTATGTTTACAGTCACGTGAACCGGAAAAACAATTTCACGTCATTCGGTCAGTTGATAGGCGGTGATATAGGACCGAATGCCGACAGAATATACGCTAAAATTGCATATAACATAAGCGAATGGGTAAGTCTGAACTTTGAATATCAGCATATAAGAAAAGGAAACGACGTTTATGATGCGAACGGCAATCTTGTGAGGAAAGTCGGAGGAGATCCGTATTATCCGTACATTGACGGAGTTGACCCTAAAGAAGCGGTATTCCTTGACGGGGACAGAGTTAATACGGATGCGGCGATTGTAAATTTAAGATTTGAACCGTTCCGAAACCTTATATTTGATTTAGTTTATAATTACACTATGTATAATTACATAACGAGAGGCAATAAAAACGATATAAACTATGCTTTTTTGAGATTTAGTATAGATTATTAATTTACAATTAATTATATATTGACTAAAAGGTATAAAATTAGTATTTTTAAGGTTTCAAATAATTTTTCTAAAATATAAAACATAGAACGGTTTGCCAACAATTAACCAGCTTATAAGGAAGGGGCGAAGGGATAAGGTTTACAAGAGTAAAGCGCCTGCGATGGATGCTTCACCTCAGAAAAGAGGAGTGTGCACGCGCGTTTACACAACTACTCCGAAAAAACCAAATTCCGCTTTAAGAAAGGTTGCCAGGGTCAGGCTGACGAACGGGATAGAGGTCACAGCTTATATTCCGGGCGAAGGTCACAACTTACAGGAACATTCCATAGTACTAATCAGGGGCGGAAGAGTAAAAGACCTTCCGGGCGTTAGGTATCACATCATTCGTGGTGCAATAGATACCGCTGGCGTTGCCAACAGAAAAAAATCGAGATCGAAATACGGAGCAAAGAAAGAAAAGACAGCCTCCGTAGGAAAATAGAACATTGAATTAGTTTTACAAATTTTTTAAATAGATTTTTTCTAAATGAGAAGAAAAAGAGCAGAAAAGCGAATCAGAGTGCCTGATTTCAAGTATAATGATATACTGGTCGGCAGGTTTGTTAATAGTATTATGCAGGATGGCGGTAAGCTGACCGCTCAGAAAATCCTGTATAAATCATTTGATATCATAGAACAAAAGACACAGGGCAATCCGCTCGAAGTCTTTACAAAAGCTGTTAATAACGTAATGCCGGCGATTGAAGTAAAGTCGAGGAGAGTCGGGGGCTCGAACTATCAGATTCCGACGGAAGTAAGACCTGACAGACGCGTTGCGCTTGCGATTAAGTGGCTGTTGACTTATACAAGGGCGAGAAGCGAAAAAACTATGTCGCAAAGGCTTGCAAACGAGCTTATGGCGGCGGCAGTCGGTGAAGGTAGTTCTGTAAAGAAGAAAGATGACGTCCACAGAATGGCCGAAGCGAATAAAGCTTTTGCGCACTTTAAGTGGTAATAAAAAATATTAGAATTTTTTTAAAAGTTCTGCGGAAGGAGAATAAAAATTAGTTAATGCCAAGACAGGTACCCATAGAAAAAACCAGAAATATTGGTATCATGGCGCACATTGATGCGGGAAAGACTACTACGACCGAACGGATTTTGTATTATACCGGAAAATTGCACAGGATGGGAGAAGTTCATGAAGGTGCCGCTACTATGGACTGGATGGAGCAGGAAAAGGAGCGTGGTATAACAATTACCTCTGCCGCTACTACCTGTTACTGGAACGATTACAGAATTAACATAATTGATACACCCGGGCACGTTGATTTTACGGCTGAAGTTGAAAGATCATTAAGGGTTCTTGACGGAGCCGTAGCTTTGTTCTGCGCAGTTGGCGGAGTTGAGCCGCAGTCGGAGACCGTATGGCGTCAGGCGGATAAATACAGAGTTCCGAGAATTGCTTTTGTGAATAAAATGGACAGAGTAGGCGCGGATTTTCTCCATGCCATACAAATGATGAAAGACAGGCTGAAAGCTAACGCTGTTCCTATTCATCTTCCTGTCGGACAGGGTGATATGTTTAAGGGAATTATTGACCTTATTACCATGAAGGCAAGGATGTACAACGAAGATACACTCGGCGCTACTTTTGAAGATATTGAAATACCCGCATCTTTCAGAGCTCAGGCTAACGAGCACAAACAAAAATTACTCGAAGCGGTATCCGATATTGACGATACACTTCTCGTAAAATTTTTGGAAGGCAAGGAAATTACTCAGGAAGAAATAATACGGGTATTAAGAGCGGCAACTATTCAGGTTAAAATTATACCTGTTCTTTGCGGCTCTTCATTTAAGAATATTGGTGTGCAGAGTTTACTCGATAAAGTGGTAGAGCTTTTGCCTTCTCCTCACGACAGTGAGGAAATAATCGGTCACCATGCGCATAAAGATGACCAGATTATCAGAAAGGCTTCCGACGATGAGAAATTCACTGCTTTGGCTTTTAAAATTATGACAGACCCATACGTAGGTAAACTTTGTTTCTTTCGTGTTTACTCGGGTAAAGCCGAAGCCGGAAGTTATATTTATAATTCAATTTCAGGAAAAAAAGAAAGACTCGGAAGAATATTGCAGATGCATGCGAATCACCGCGAAGATATTAAAGAGGTTTTCTGCGGAGACATAGCCGCGGCGGTAGGACTTAAACATACGAAAACAGGAGAAACACTTTGCGACCAGGATGATCCGATTATACTCGAAAAGATGACATTTCCTGAGCCGGTGATACAAATTGCAATTGAACCCAAAACGAAAGTTGATCAGGACAGGCTGGGTGAATCACTTGGCAAGCTTTCTGATGAGGATCCTACATTCAGAGTAAGCTCTGACGAAGAAACGGGACAGACTTTGATAGCGGGGATGGGTGAATTGCATCTTGAGATTATTGTTGACAGACTTAAACGTGAATTTAAGGTCGAAGCTAATGTCGGTAAACCGCAGGTAGCTTATAAAGAAACTATACGAAAGAAAGTTTTTCAGGAAGGCAAATTTGTCAGGCAGTCCGGGGGTAAAGGGCAATACGGGCACGTATGGATTAGTATTGAGCCGAATGAAAAAGGCAAGGGATTTGTGTTCGAGAATAAAATTGTCGGCGGTGCTATTCCGAGAGAATACATACCGGCAGTTGAACAGGGTATAGAAGAGGCGATGAAGAACGGTGTTCTTGCCGGGTATCCTGTTGAAGACGTTAAGGCAACACTAACGGACGGAAAATATCACGATGTTGATTCATCGGAAATGGCATTCAAAATAGCCGGCTCGATAGCTTTTAAAGAAGCCGCGCGGAAAGCGAATCCTGTGATACTTGAACCGATTATGGAAGTTGAAGTTGTAACGCCTGAAGATTACATGGGTGATGTTATGGGTGATATCAGTTCAAGACGCGGAAGGATTGAGGGTATGTCGCAGAGAAGCGATGCGCAGGTAATAAAATCACTTGTTCCGCTTTCTGAAATGTTCGGATATGCGACCGTCCTGAGAAGTATGACGCAGGGACGCGCAATTTATTCGATGCAGTTTTCACATTATGATGAAGCGCCTAAGAGTATCTCGGAACAGATTATCGAGAAAAACGTAGGTAAATCACACAGGTAGAGATAAGAACTTTTACCGCAGATTAGCACGGATTAAAAGAAAAGAGATTTTTAGAATAAAAGATAAGCGATAAGAAATAAGAGTTTTAAGGGTCAGTTCTTTCAGGTTAGGGCCTCGTCAATCAGACACAGCCAAACGCTCTATAAAATTCTCTTTGCAGCCTTTTCGGGATGTGAAGAGGGTCTCCAATACTGGGTCAGTAGCTCAGTTGGTTAGAGCGCGTGCCTTATAAGCACGAGGTGGGAGGTTCAATTCCTCCCTGACCCACAGGAATGTTTTTGCAAGGTTTATAAATTAATTATTCATTAAATAACTCTAATAAGGAGAAAAAGAGAAAATGGCAAAAGAAACATATGACGTGTCGAAACCGCACGTTAATATCGGAACCATCGGGCACGTTGACCATGGTAAAACCACGTTAACCGCTGCCATAACAATGGTGCTTTCCAGAAAAGGCGGCGCTAAAGTTAAAAAGTTCGATGACATTGATAAGGCACCGGAAGAAAGAGCAAGAGGTATCACGATTGCGACGGCTCACGTCGAGTATCAAACCGAGAAAAGACACTACGCTCACGTTGACTGTCCGGGACACGCTGACTACGTCAAAAATATGATTACTGGTGCCGCGCAGATGGACGGTGCCGTTCTCGTAGTAGCCGCGACAGACGGTCCAATGCCGCAGACAAGGGAACACATACTCCTCGCGCGCCAGGTTGGCGTACCGGCGATGGTTGTATTCCTTAATAAAGTTGACGCGGCTGACCCGGAACTTCTTGAACTCGTTGAAATGGAAATCAGAGAACTTCTCACGAAGTATAATTTCCCCGGTGACGATATACCTATTGTTAAAGGTTCTGCGCTTCTGGCAATGGAAGCCGGACTTGATGAAAGTGTAACCCTTGACGACGAAAGATTCAATTGTATTCACGAACTTATGGATGCGGTTGACAGTTACATTCCGGAACCGGCGCGTGAAATTGACAAACCGTTCCTGATGTCTGTTGAAGACGTATTCTCAATCACCGGCCGCGGTACAGTAGCCACCGGCAGGATTGAAAGAGGAAAAGTTAAAGTATCCGACGAAGTTGAACTTATCGGACTCGGCGCGCATAAGAAAACAGTTGTAACAGGTGCCGAAATGTTCAATAAAACACTTCAGGAAGCAGTAGCGGGATTCAACTGCGGACTTCTTCTCAGAGGCGTTGATAAAAAGGAAATCGAAAGAGGAATGGTTATCGCTAAACCTGGTTCAATTACTCCGCATACGCAGTTTGAAGCTCAGGTTTATGTTCTGTCGAAAGAAGAAGGCGGACGCCATACACCTTTCACGACAAACTACAGACCGCAGTTTTACTTCAGGACAACCGACGTCACAGGAGTTGTTACTCTGCCTGATGAAGTACAGATGGTAATGCCCGGTGATAATATTGACGGACTGAAAATTGATCTCATTTCACCTATTGCGATGGAAGAAAAACTGAAATTTGCTATACGTGAAGGCGGCAGAACCGTAGGTTCCGGCGTTGTTACAAAGATAATAAAATAACTCAGACAAAACAAAACATCAGAACTTTTTACAGGGGCAGTCATTATAAACATAATTCAGACTGCTCTTGCTTAAGTTTTTTGTTGTAAAAAAAATTAAAATACTTTAAAAGTGGCAACACAAAAAATAAGGATAAAACTGAAATCTTACGACCATACACTGCTTGACAAATGGACTGAGAGGATTATCAAAACTATCAAATCAACCGGCGCAATTGTAAGCGGACCGATTCCGCTTCCGACTAAGAAGAGTGTTTATACGGTAAACAGATCTCCGCACGTTGATAAAAAATCGCGGGAACAATTTGAGACAAGGGCTCACAAACGCCTGATTGATATTCTTAATTCATCGAACAAGACGGTTGATGCGCTCACAAAGCTTGATCCTCCGGGCGGTGTTGATATTGAGATTAAAGTATAACGGAAGATTTCGTAAAATAAAACTCTTATTAAAATGTTAGGCATATTAGGAAAAAAAATCGGAATGACCACATTTTTTGAGGTTTCCGGAAACGCCGTGCCGTGTACCGTTATTGAAGCGGGTCCTTGCGTGATAACTTATATAAAAACGAAGGAGAAAGACGGCTATGAATCAGTAAAAGTCGGATTTGGCACAAGGAAAGAAAAGCACGTAAACCAGCCTCAGAGAAAGGTCTATGAGAAATTAAAAATAGCTCCGCCGAGAGTTGTTAAGGAACTGCGGGATTATCCGGCAGGGGAACTTAAAGTCGGCGACGAAATAAAAGTAAATATATTTAAAGAGGGTGAAAAAGTTAAAGTAACCGCTATTTCAAAAGGAAAAGGATTCCAGGGTGTTGTTAAACGTCACGGATTCGCCGGGGGCGTCAGAACTCACGGACAAAGTGACAGGGAAAGAGCCCCGGGTTCAATCGGTTCCAGTTCATATCCTTCAAGAGTTTTAAAAGGAATGAAAATGGCAGGAAGAACCGGAGGAGATACGGTAACAATAAGAAACCTCAAAATAGTAAAGATTATTCCGGATTCTAACCTTATACTGATAAAAGGGGCGGTTCCGGGAGCAAATTCTGGATTAGTAGAAATTTATAAAAACTAAAAATGGAACTTAAAGTAATAAAAATTGACGGCACTGAAACAGGCGAAACTGTGATACTTGCTGATGAGATTTTTTCTATTGAACCGAACACGCATTTGATTTATCAGGCAGTGAGGATGTACCTTTCGAATAAAAGACAGGGAACTCACAAGACGAAGGAAAGAGGTGAAGTGAAAGGCGGCGGAAAAAAACCATTCAAGCAAAAAGGCACCGGAAACGCGCGCCGGGGAACGAGCCGATCGCCCATTGAGGTAGGCGGCGGGACGATATTCGGACCCAAGCCTCACAGGTATTACCTTTCTATGCCTAAGAAGGCATCAAGGCTTGCGAGAAGAAGCGCTCTCAGCATGAAAATCAAGGAGAATGAAATAACTGTAGTTGAGGATTTTTCATTAGATAAACCGAAAACAAAGGATTTATCGAACATCATGCGGGCACTTAAACTCGAGAGCAAGAAGACACTTTTACTTGTGCCTGAAAAAAATGAAAACATTTACAAGTCCGGAAGGAATCTTCCTAAACTTAAGGTGATGATTTCAGACCAGGCGGCTACGTATGATCTGCTGAATAACAAGATGATATTAATTCAGAAATCAGCTGTCGAAAAACTGTGTAAGCCGTTATTATTATAATTGAATTATTAAGAAAATGAGAAGTATCATAATCAGACCTTTTATAACCGAGAAAAACACCATACTTCAGGAAGAGTTAAATAAATACACTTTTGAAGTTGATGTAAAGGCAAACAAGATCGAGATTGCTAAAGCAATAACAAAGAAGTTCAACGTGCGCGTAACCAATGTGAGAACAGTAGTTATGAAGGGCAAGCAAAAAGCCCAGATGACCAAGAAAGGACGATTTAGCGGTTACAGAGCGGACAGAAAGAAAGCATTTGTTACATTGCATAAAGAAGACAAGATTGACCTTATCGGCAGCGGGACAGCCGAATAACATTTATTAAAAATCTGAATACTAAAATATCAGAAAACCAGCATTTAAATAGGGATTTGGTTTCGATAAATCGTTCTAGAAGAACTATCTGAAACTAAGTTCCTATTTTTGTCGTTTAAATTAGAGTCACAAGGTAAGGGAAAAACTTTTTAAAGTTTCCTCAAAAAAAATGAAATTAGGAAAACAATACACAAGCCGGGAAAATCAGTCCACGGACATTTACCTGAAAGAAATAAGCAAGACAGCGCCGCTTACCGTCGCGGATGAAATTGACTGCGCGAAGAAAATACGGAAAGGCGAAAAGGAATCTCTTGATAAATTAGTCAAGGCAAATCTTCGTTTTGTGGTTAGTGTTGCGAAACAATACCAGAATCAGGGACTTTCACTTAACGACCTTATTAACGAAGGTAATCTCGGACTCATTAAAGCCGCAAAGAAATTCGACGAAACGAGAGGATTTAAGTTCATTTCGTATGCTGTATGGTGGATAAGGCAGTCTATACTCCAGGCGCTTGCCGAGCAATCGCGTGTGGTAAGATTACCGTTAAATATTGTTCAGCAGAAGAGCAAAATAGCCAAAACAATCAGCGAACTTGAACAGAAGAACGAACGCTCTCCGAATGTGCTTGAAATAGCGGAGGAACTTGATATGAGTATATATGAAGTTCAGGAAACGCTTAAGAATTCGAGCGGACACGTATCTATGGATGCGCCGAGTATTCACGGTGAAGACACGAAGCTGATTGATATAATGCCAGATAAAGTGGAAAAAATGCCGGACCACTTCTTGCTGAAGGATTCTCTGAGGATTGAAATTGAAAGAGCCCTCGACACACTTTCACAGCGGGAAAAAGAAGTTGTAAAACTTTATTACGGACTGGAGAAGGAAAATCCTCTTACGCTTGAAGAAATCGGAGATAAGTACAAACTCACACGTGAGCGTGTAAGGCAGATAAAAGAAAAAGCTATAAGGCGTCTGCGTCAGGCATCGCGCTCGAAAGCGCTGAAAGCTTATCTGGGGCAGTAAGTTTTTTATAAATTTGTATCCCTTAACTTTCAGGGAAATAACTCAGGCGGGGAATCAAAAACAAGCAATTTGTATATGGTTAATGATTGCATTTCAAATTAATCTCTTAATTGCTAAATTTATCTGCACATTTTGCTGAAGATGTTAATATTGCCCCGTTAGGCTAATGGATAAACCGTCAGATTCCGGTTCTGGCTTTAGAGGTTCGAATCCTCTACGGGGTACGAAGATGTTGTTTTTGTATTAACAGTATTTATCTGAGTAAGAAATAAGTAATAAATTATAGTAATAAGGCTCCCGTAGGCTAATGGATAAACCTTCTGACTACGGATCAGATATTAAAGGTTCGAATCCTTTCGGGAGTACTAAATCACTGTTTTAACAGTAATAAAGATAATTTGAGTAACAAGGGAGTAACAAAAAAACTATCAATTAGTTACCCCAGATTGATGTCGTATTATCCGTTCATTTATCAGATATTGAAGGACATTATCTCGCCTGATGCTCAAATTTTTCGCTCTAATTTCCTATTTTTCTGACTTCAATTATTCTTATACTAAATTAAAATGAAACTTTGATTAATATTTGGACGTTTAAATTAATAAAAGAATTATTTACTTTTACTTTTAATACAAATTAAACCGAGTCCTACTATGAACGAACCAGCATTAATAAGTACTGAATTTAATGTGAAAAGTTCAGAGGATCTTGATTTAGTTATAAAAGATCTTCTGAAATTTTTAAGCCATGATCTTTATAAAAGTTCTAAACTTTTAGAC
>JAPLFI010000221.1:0-1526 GCA_026390755.1 Ignavibacteriota bacterium | reverse complement strand
TTTTATCACTAATCCCCTGAAATCAAATTATGATAGTTTTTTGAAGTCCAGATACGGTATACTATCTATACTCGATAGGCTTTTTAAAAATGCGATCTATCAGGATGGATTAGTTGATAAATTATATAAATTAGTAAAAGATAATAGTTCAATTACTTATTATATTTGTTTAAATATTGATGATATTACAAATAGAGGTAAACTTTATAGATTTTTAACACAGTACAATAATTCAGATTTAGGTACTCATTTTCCAATTTTTTATAATTTTGTTCCCAAAAGCCTTATCGAAAAGATTCATCAACTTTCGGATAAAATAGAAGAAGTCTTTCCTGAGTAATGAATCATTTAGATCAAGCGAGACATAACGAAGACGTTCTTATTTTTTTAGACAAAGAAAAAGCTGATGATTATTTTGATTGGAAAATAACTATTATCTTTTATGAAGAACCTGTCGCTATGATGAGTATTATGATGTGAATAATCAATGGTTAGTTGGCCTTAGAAAAGTTTCTTATATTAATTGTAAGTCGAATCTGAAAGTTATTATGGATTATTTGAAAACTCAGGGTCTATCTATTTAAAGACATCCTCCATCTGCTTCCAATCGTTATTAAGTTGTCTGGGAATGTATTCATATTTCACTGAATAATTATAATATCTTAGTCCATTTTCTTCCGTTTTAACGACCAAATCATATTTCCTTTCATCCCCCTCATTAAATCTTTAATATTCATTTAATTACTGCTATATTTACTTTTTGAAAAGTTGGCAGCCCTTAAACGTCGTCCTTACTTGCAAAAATATGTGTAATTTCGCCAATAATTCATCAAGAACAAACAAAATATCGTTGTTTTTTCACTTTTACAGGAATACGAAACCAGCCGCGCAAAACCGGCTATTCAAACAATTAATACAAACAGAAATGCATTTAAATAATGAACTCTGACAATCCTATCTTAAACAGTCCTTACGAAAAACCATTATTGCATTATGCAACCGATTCAGAAGGCGCATTGGATTACAGCCAGGTTGTAAAAGGAAGACGAATTTTCACGCCCGATATTCTTGTCATCCCTACAAGGCAAGGTCCTCAGGCTCCTATATTTGAAATTAATGATAATCCAGACCTGCATAGCAAACACCTTATTAATATGTGCCGCAAAGAAGTCGGCAAATGGCGCTTGGAAAAATATCCTAACACCACCCGTGTCACAAAAGAGCTATTACTCTTTTGGTTCGATAATCCCGATAGACATGCTGTTAAAAAATTATTCTTCGCTCAGCAGGAAGCAGTTGAGACTGCAATTTGGCTCAATGAAGTCGCCGAGAAATCAAACCCCGGCCAAAATATTTTTAAAAACCTCCGCGAGGGTCAGCAGTCCGTCAGCGCTGATGATTCCGATCATCTCCCGCGTATCGCTTTCAAAATGGCTACCGGTACCGGCAAAACAGTTGTCATGGGCTGTTTCATAATGTATCATTATTTCAATCGTCAGGAATACAGAAACGATACAAGGTTTGCG
>JAPLFI010000290.1 GCA_026390755.1 Ignavibacteriota bacterium | reverse complement strand
TATGTAATTCTGCCAAAGATTTTTCAGGGCTACGGTAAGGAGCGGGTTTTCGCAAATGGCTATGCCGGACTGATGGAACTTGAGCATTATAATCTGAAAAATGGTTTTAATGTATCCTGGAAGAAACATGAACCCCAGTCTTTTCAACCCGGAGTTTATGATGATGTTTATTTAATAGACGGGGAAAATTGTAAGAATCTGTCCCTGTCCGATACAAGCAACCGCGATATTTATAAAATGATCGCCGATACTATTTTTACGGATTTTGCTAATACCGATTTTGCTAATTATAAGCGGGGTGTGAGAGTAAACCTTGTACAGTACAAACAACGGTTATGGCCCGAAGATAACACTGTCACCGAAAATACATTCTCGAGAAAATATTCAACGCTTGGTCAGTCAACAATATCTATTCCTGCTGACCGTATCATACTCGCATGCTCTTATAAACTTTGCGAGGAAATTATTAATTATTATCTTACCTACGCAGAAGGATCCCAGTCTGACATTGATGCTTATCTGACACAGGAGCTTCTGCCAGAACTTGGAATGCTCGAATCGGGCAATAAACATCAGCTTCTTGAATCGCTTTATGCAATGGGAGAAAAATCTTCCATCCATTCACACATAAAGTCTTTCCTCAATAACATCCGCAACGAGCTTATCGGCGGAAAAAGAGGCGGCGGATGGTCGGCTTTTATTAATTCCGAGAAGCTAAAATTTGATACAAACTTCAGGGACGATAACGATATACAGCGCAAAGGGCTTTTTTATTCGCAGATTTATTCGAACAGGTCGAATATTATCGCAAAGCTCATAGGTGACCGTGAAAGAAATATAACCGGTATACTGGAGCGTAAAGTAAACGGACTTATAAATGATTCCACACGGGGTGTTTTTTACTCGATTAATCTTCTCAGAAGGCTTCAGTTCATACTTACAAACGGCAATTTTGAATATATACCATTATTTGAAAGACAGATAAAAGACCTTCAAATAGTTGTTGCAAGGCTCGAATCAGAGGTTAAAAGCCGTCTGCAGGATTTACGCGAAGACGAATCGCGGTCGAAAGTAAACATGATGAAAAAAGCGGCAATGGAAGGGACACTCGATAAACTGCTTAAATCATTAGACGATTATTACGACGCACTGATAAAACTTCATTCCCGGTTTTATGCCAGGGAAATATGCCAGAGAATTCTGACTTTAATCGAAAAAGGCAGTAAGACTGACGACGGTAAAATATTATTCACGGGTTTAATTGAGGATATAAATAAACTTACGGGAAATCTCGGAATACTGAAAGATAATTTCCGAAGGAAATACGAATATTTTATACAAAAACAGGATAACAGTTTTAACCTCCATATATACGAGCCTGACGATGTTAAAAATGAATATTATTTAAAATATATCGGAACAGGGCAAAATGCCTCCGAAAGAATAAGGACACTGGCTTTCGAGCTTTTGAAAGACCTGAATGCATCAGACGTTACGGATATAGTAAATATACTTAAAGACAGCGACGCGCGTATAGTTGAAGAGAATATGGTTCGATTCGCTAAAAGACAGTTCGAAAAAATCAGGGAAGAATACAATATCATTGACATTCTTTTCGAAAAAGACATTTTGCGGTCTGAATCTAAGATCCGGGGAATGTTAGCTCAGGCGTATCCATGGCTCAGGATAAATGAAATTCCGGGGAGGTTTAAACTTGAAGACTCTGCCAAAAAGTTTTACATAGGTATCAAAACCAATAGTTCTTCTTTCGGGAAATTTAAGACTTTAATTCACTCGATTACCGGTACAAATGTTGAATTTAAAGACTCAGCCGATAACTCCTCCATTACATTTTATTCTGAATGGGCAGGATTCCCGCTTTTTTATTCATACACTGTTTCGGAAGAAATGAAAAATTTTTATAAACATCTTTCACGGAATGTGAATATTGATCTTCATATTGATAAAAATTATTATATATATAAGGATATAATTCCTTTAACGGCAGATGAGCGAAAGAAACTTGATGAGTCATACAGGGCTTACATACTCGGTCTGATTTTCGGATTATTTGAAGTCTCAATAGACGAGGACAGAAATACGGGCGAAAGACGTGCGATTTACAAATACACTTTGCAGGAAGGAATAACCGTAAAGCGCACTGAGCAGCTCGGTATAGAATCGAGATTAATAAACCGCTTGTTCGAAGAAGACGGACGTGAAGCTCTCAGGTATAAGATTCTGAAAGAAGCGGAGAAGATACAATTTGAATTTTTCCGCCGAAATTTACTCGCTGAAATGCTCGTTATTTACGAGTATTATTATGAAAACATTTACAAGCTTGAAGAAGTGGAAATTTCGGGAGAAGCGAAAAAAATGACAGAGACTTATCAATACAGGATTATCCGCGGTCTGGCAAAAGAGGTGGAAAATAAAATTACTCCCGATAAACGGAACGACTTTATCAATAAAGTATTTTACCTGAAAGCAAATATTGACAGCTTTTCTTATCTCCCGGAAAAAACTCCCGACGGACAAGAGATTTTGAAAGATCAGAAACGTTCACTGAAAGTTAAGGATTTGCTCAGAGCGCAGGAACTAAACAGTGAATCATCGGGCTCTGTGCAAAGATCTCAGGAACTTTCTCCGGGCGGAAAACCACAAAAATATCAGGAACTCTTTTCCGGCGATATCAATTTACCGAAACTGAAAGAATTGAAAAAAGCTCTTGATGAAGGACTGATTTCTGAAAACGAATACAATACAGCTAAAAATAAATTTTTGAACCTTTGAAAATAATTTTATATCAGCAAAAGTTAAACAATTATATGTATGCCGACTTACGAGTATAAATGCTCAAATTGCAATCATGAATTCGAAATACTTCAGTCTATAAAAGATGATGCGCTCACATTATGCACTAAATGCGGGCACAATACTTTAAAAAAACTTGTAAGTATGCCCGGCGGACTGATCTTTAAAGGTACCGGTTTCTATCAGACGGACTATAAGAATATTTCTCGTACAACGGCGTCGTCCGAGGTGAGTCTATCGAAAAGCACGAAACCGGATGAATCGAAACCCAGTGAATCAAAAGAACCTGTTAAGGATGCAAAATCTGATTCACAAAAACTTTCTTCAGTAAAAGCTTTACGCAGTAACTCTGAGAAGAACTTTATAGGGAAAAAGACCGATTCACAAAAACCGGTTTCTCCCTCCCGAAATAGTTCTTTTGAAAGAGCAAAAGCTGTTTCACAAAATTCACAAAGAAGGTCGAAGAAAAAATAAGGGCGTTTTATTGTGTGTGTTTTTACTCCCGGTTATACCGGTCGAGGCTGAAATTCTCGCCAAGATAAAGTTTTTTTACCATATCATCCGAAGCAAGTTCGTTCGCCCCGCCTGAACGGAAGATTTTACCTTCAATCAGAATATAAGCTCTGTCAACAATGGAGAGTGTTTCATGTACATTATGGTCTGTAATTAATACGCCGATTCCTCTTTCCTTAAGCTGGGCAACGATTTTCATAATATCTTCTGAGGCGATTGGGTCAATTCCGGCGAATGGTTCGTCGAGTAATATGAACTTTGGATCCGAAGCGAGGGAACGCGCTATTTCGGTTCTTCGTCGCTCGCCGCCCGAGAGTGTAAAACCCTGAGAATCTTCAATTCTCTTAATATTAAAATCTTTCAATAGTTTCTCACAACGGTCAAATATTTCATCACTGTCAAGATGCATAAACTGAAGAACTGCCGTAATATTCTCGCGGACAGTCATTTTACGGAATATTGACGGTTCCTGAGGCAGATAACCGATTCCGGCTTTAGCCCGTTTGTACATAGGATAATTAGAAATATTTTCTCCGTCGAGCTCAATCCCGCCTGAATTCGGTCGTACCATCCCGCATATCATATAAAAAGACGTTGTTTTCCCCGCACCGTTAGGTCCCAATAATCCAACAATTTCCCCTTGCTTTACTGAAAGAGAAACATCGTTCACTACAACACGTCTCTTGTATTCCTTAACTAAATTTATAGCTTTCAGCTCGCTTTTACCCATTATTATTTTCGGATAATATTAACCATATCTTCAACTGCCCGCGAAAGTCCCGTAAAAACAGCGCGTGAGATAATAGCGTGCCCGATACTTACTTCACTGATTTCACGAATGCTAAGCATAGGAAAAATATTATAATAATTTAATCCATGCCCCGCAGTCACTACGAGTCCCAACTCGTCTGCCATACGGGCAATAGTTCCGATTTTGCTTAATTCGTTTATCCGGCTTTCTTCGTCAATACAGTTTGCAAACTTTCCGGTGTGAATTTCGATTATATCCGCACCTGCTGTCACTGCATTATCTATTGCTTCCGGCTCGGGGTCAAGAAACAGACTTACAAGAATTTCTTTCGAGTGCATTTCATCAATTACATGTGTAAGCCTTTCAATCATAACCCGTGTATTGAGTCCGCCTTCCGTAGTCAGTTCCTGCCGGTTTTCCGGAACGAGTGTAACAAGATCCGGAAGTATTTCTCTGGCAATCCTGACCATCTCATCCGTCGGAGCCATTTCAAGGTCAAGTTTTGTTTTAACAACTTCGCGCAGTAGTCTTACATCCCTGTCATTAATATGCCTGCGATCTTCACGAAGGTGGCATACAATACCTTCAGCTCCGGCGAGCTCGCAAATACCTGCCGCTATAACCGGATCCGGTTCTATTTCACCGCGCGCTTCACGGATAGTTGCTATGTGATCAATATTAACTGTTAATTTCATACCGCTTAATTAAGTGTTAAGTGTTAAGTGTTAAGTGTTAAGTGTAAATATACTTTTCTCTGTATTAAAATATTGAATAAAAATTCAGATTATATCGAACAACTGAGATAGTATCAATTGAAATCATTACCGCACAATGCAAAACCCATGCGTAAATAAATGAATTTGCTCTGAGTGCCTGAACGCCGAGAATTATTCCCGCAAAAATCGCGCCGAACAATTCAATCTCCGGTTTACCTTTATGCAAAATAAAAAAGGGAATCATCTGAATAAATATTGTGTAATAACCCAATTTTTGTTTAAGTCCGAACAGCATATACCCCCTCCAGAGGAACTCCCATCCGAGCATATAAACGAGAATGCAGAGTTCGTAAGCAACCAATAATCCGTATTCCTGTTTCAGAACAACACCCCCCTGCGGATAAGTTGATGCAAATTCTTTATTCGCTGATACAACCCAAATAATCGGCAGCATAACCGCAAAAAATAAACCTGACGTAATAACTCCAAATTTGACATCGCCGAGCCGGAACCCGAAATCCGATAACTTTTGCTTAAGTATCAGTTTTACGGACAACACCGGAATCAGAAACATCAGCGTGCCGTCTGTAAGGAACCAATACACCCTCGAATTCAGCTTATTTCTGCTGAAGGCTTCATAGTAAAAATTAGGACTTGCAAAAACTATTGAGACATATACGATAAGAGCAACGGAGATAAAGATATACGTTGTCCGGAAATCGAGTTTCTTAGTCTCTTCAATTAATAGTTTAAATTCTCCGAACAGGTATTTCATTAGTTTTCTTTCTTTTTAATAATATACTGGAATCTCTGAGGTTCAGATTTTATTATAGTAAACTCAGAAAAGTTCTTGCCGGGTAGTTCTATACCTGGCACAACGAATCCCTGTTCATCCGAATCTATCTGGCTGTATTCTATTCCAACTTTAAAATCGGCAATACTTACTTTCGCAAGCTGTTCCACTCCGCCGCGCAGAGATAAAGTAATTTTCGGCGGGACGATGAGAACTTCTTTATCAGCCGGAACATTAAGCGCAGTAACATCAACGCCCTCAAATATTTTCTCCGCGGATAATTCGACACGGTAAAATATTGTAACATACTTTGGCTCTACTTTAACAAGATTTGAAAGTGTGTCAATCAGTTTTACTTCTTTTGTGAAACTATTGCTGACACCGGTAAAATTCCCATGTTCAGTTGTTAAATATTTAATTTTAGATATTATGGAAGTCGCGCCCGTTACCTTTACAGAATCAGGAACAATGCGCGGTAAGCCGATCAGAATGTAACCTTCTTTTACGGAAACCTCCGTATTGTTTTTAATTTTAACAGATTTTGTTATTGTATTGTCAAATGATATATCAAGATTATCAGGAACAACACTTTGCACTGATATACTTGAAGGCAGATTGACGACTTCCGAAAAAATCCCTTGAACTGCCTGCACAAGATTAATTTTCGTGTCCTTTTTGTAGCCGGAAATATCTATCGTGTATATAATATTATTTTTAAGGATTAATGAAAGCAAATCCCAGCCTTTACCTTTTACAGTAACTTCAAGACTTGACGGAAGTTCATTTGATATCGCCTGCATTTTTGATGATTCTACTTCAAGCGGTACTGCCATGACATAATAATATGTAAGGTTAAGATTTATGTAAAGCCAGATTAAAACGGCAAATAAAAAAGTATTTACGGCGATAAAAATATTCTTACGCATAAAATTCCTTATTTCTTGAGTTTTACCAGCCAGTTAGGATCTCTTATTTCATTTCGCATTGTAGCATGCATCAGGACATAAGTACCTTCGCCGCTCGTCTGGATTTCCCCGAACACGCACATCGTACCTCCTTCAACATAGTCATACTGCCAGACCTCATAATTTTTAGTATCCGGCTCGAAAAAATGCCTGTCAACATTGGAAGGAATTCCATAAACAATATAAATGCGCCCCCTGTCGCTTTTCCAGCCGTCTTTAAATCCCTCCTTATATTTAATATTCGCTTCTTTTAACCGCTTAAAATATTCATCCCGCATTTCAAAACGCGGTGTATCATTCATATCCCGCCTTTTCCAGAATGAATAAAGAAACTTTCGTTTCTCGTCAAGCGTCTTGAGTTTATCCCACTCTTTATTTTCAGGGGACGTGCGAACGTATATTATTTTGTCGTATTCTTCATTCACCTGAACTTCTGTCATGACGACAAATTCACTTTGCAGGTAACCTTTATCTTCAACTTGTCCGAAATTCGCGGTTTTTGAAGTGTTAAATACGTATAACTTCTTTTGTTTATCAATTGACTTATTATTTACTCTGTCAATAAGTTCAATTCTTAAAATATAAGGACCAGTGGAAGCCGAATCCAGCGGAATAACGCCGAGTTCAATAAAAGCAGAGGATCTGGATGTCTGCAATTTCTCACTTCTGAAAACAAGTTTTCCCGAATTGGCATCGGTAAGTTCAATAATATTAAATACTGAATCTGAAGTAAATTCTTTCCTGATATTGTATATTTCAACATAATAATGCAGGGAATTCAGATTGTTCCCGAATAAAAAGCTTGGGTTCGGAGTAATTTCAAACCCGTTTTTATAAAACAGGCTTTTCTTATCTTTGCTTTTTTCTATAGACGTCGCAATCTGCAGACTGCTCATGCAGGATTTAGCCGAGTCATACACAGGAAGGCTGATATCAAAGCTATCAATAGCTATATGTTCTTTGTTGTTAAAATCTGATCCTATAAGTTTCAGGAAATACTCCCCGGACGCGAGGAGGTAATTCTGCTGTCCGATAAGTTTACTCGATAATGTATTCTTTGCCGTATCGGTAACACGTGACTGCAAGCCATAGATTTCATTAAAAATAATATTATTTGTCTGTTTGTTTAATATTAAAACTTCAACATTAGCCATCGCATCGAAATAAGAACTTGTTGAGGCATCTTTTTTTATGAAAGTCAGACCTCTTTGAGTAAAAGAAAAATACAGTTCAACTTCTGATTTCCCTTCCGAGCCTTTGAAAACGGAGAAATCGGCATTGAAATAAAATTTTTCCTGTGAGAAAACAATCTCAGAAGACAGATGCAAAAGAAAAAACAGGACGAATAAAAAGCAATAAGAACTTTTTATTATTCGCAGAACTTTTTTTTGTTTCATGTTTTTCTTTAATTAAATACAAAAAAAGGCAACCACAAGAAACTTATGATTACCTTTTTATGAAAAGTAAAAAAATAATTTAGAAACCTAAGCTCAGGGTGAAAAACTGATTCGTGCTGTTTAAAGCTGATTCATTAATTACCCTGTAAGCATAGTCTAATCCGAGCGATACACTTCCGAACGGATAATGCAGCCCGGCGCCGAATGACGGACCAAATAACTGTTCACTGCTGCCCGATTTATCCGTATAGACTGTGAATGAACCGCGCAGATAAAACATTTTCTTGTAGTTGTATTCAAGTCCGAATTTGAACTCATCGCTCGAAAAACTGTTATTCTGGAACGATACGCCTAAGGCGAAGTCCATCATCTTCTTGTAATTGTATATATATCCAATGCCAAGATCGAGCGCTGTCGGAAGATCAAAACTCTGCAGAACTACTCTCTGAATGGTTTGTTGTCCGTTCGGAAGAAGTATTGTTCTGTCAAGTCCTGATCCGTTAAAGGTCATAGAAGGTCCAAGGTTTTTTATGGCAATACCGAAATTAAATCCGCTTTCGCCTCCTTTGTACTGAATCCCAAAGTCAAATCCAACACCAGTTGAACTGACATCGGCAACCGACTCATTAATCACTTTAACGTTTGCTCCGAATCTGATTCTGTCCGTCATTTGTCTGGCAAAGGTCAGATTCCCGACAATGTACGAGGGGCTAAAGGTCGCGCCTGTTCCCTCTGGCTGTATTTCCGTTGTCTGTTCAATATCACCGATGTTATACGCTTTTACTCCGAATCCAAGAACTCCTAATCCGCCGAGTTTAGCGGCGACACCAAGGTATTCTACCTTCATATCTGCAAAGTAGTTCATGTGGGAGAACATCGCTTCGACATTGGGTGAATTGAGCTGTGACAAACCGGCCGGATTCCAGTACATTGCGTCAATACCTGTCTGAAAGGACGTGTTGGACCCTGCCAGCGATGTGCCGATAGACCCAACAGGTATCAGCAGTTCGGGAGCCGCCGACGTACCGAGTTTTTTTCTCGGTCCTGCCTGAGTTAGATTAACTGCAAACAGTATTGTTAAGATTATTAGGAATATTTTAAAACTCAATTTCATTTGTAATTTCTCCTTAAATTTTTAATTAAACCCTCCGGAGTTTCTGCTCCGGGGGTTCCAATATAAAATGCTTTAGAAGTTTATCCTTTCTTGTGATACAAATATTGCCAATTTAAGAATTTTCTGGCCAATGCCGGGTGCATCAATGAGAGCAACATAAATTCCCGAAGCAACAGGAACATTTTCCATGTTCTGCAGATTCCATTCTAATGTGCTCGCCGAGCTGCCATTACCGGATTTTGTAAGTGTTCTGATAAGGTCTCCGTTTAGCGTGTAAAGCTTAATTGTGCAATTTGCCGGCAGATTCCTGAATGTAACGAATTTGTCCGCTGCGCTTCTGTCGAGTGTACTGAATCCGTAATATGGGTTCGGCACAACTTTAATCTTGCTCATTGCATTCGTTGTTTTAGCATTATTCGGGTCGCCAAATACAGGTTTAGTTGTCGAGAATTCATAATATAACGGAACATTACCGTTTACATAAGGTCTCGTAACCGAGTACGGGTAAAAATAAAGTAACTCTCCCGGACCTGCGGCCGCTCCCGGAGTAACGAGCCACGGTGACCAAACATACATAATGTCAAATTGTGACTGATTCAAAAACAAATTTCTGCTCTTATAAGGCGACGCTATAGTCGTATCGTAGCTTGAGCCAAATACATACAATAGCAATTTACTGCCAAGAGAGTCGTTTGTGGGATTCCAGCCGAGGTATTGATGTCCCGGAGTTGTATCCGCCGATTCAACAAAGCCAACATTTATCTGACGTCTTTGAACTATGAATGAAGGAATTGTCGGGTCATCAACCAGGACAGTATCAGCATATACCTTGAAAGGTACAGCTGCTATTCCCTGATATATATAAAAGTTATCACTGGTGAGAGATGTATCCCTGTACCAGTAAGCCATTTGTCCCTGTCCCGGAGCGGTAAATTCTATAGTGACTTTCCTGAGCCTGTCGTTTGTTATTCCTGACCTGATTGCCGTAAATGTTGTCGTTGTCGGATACGACAATGACATCATTACTGATTGCCATGCTTTAGACGGATCCCGTACATATCTGCTTCCAAGCAGGAACTGATTAGCGGGATTTGAATATTCAAATCCGTATTTATTGGACTGAATACTGTCCGGTACGGCAAATGACGGGTCTTTTATAACTCCGGCATTTCCTATATAATTACCATTGGGTGAATTCGTGAAACGAATTTTCTGGAAGTTTATGAATACACCGTCAACCGTTCTTGAAGAATCATCCGATGTTGTCTTGATATTCAGCGCTTTGAGGTTCCGGTTCAGTGTGTCAAATTTAACAGCACCTACAAGTCTCCTCATTAAGCTGTAAGTTGTGTCGGAATTAAATTGTACTCTGTACGTAGCATCCTTCAGAAGATCCATATTTCTGATAACAGGAGTTAGAGTAAGATCCCTTGAAGAAGTTAGGAGTGTATCGCCGTTCTCGTATGTAAAAATAGTTCCGGCAGGCGGTGCAATCGGACGGATCTTCAATATTCCTGTGCTAACGGAATTTCTGATTACCTTGAATCCCCTTGCAAGACTGTCAGCCGTTGATACACCATAAGCAACAACTGCAAACTGGTATTCCTGTCCGTATATGAAACTGGACTGCCCTCCGTAGTTCTGGGCGAATGCCGTACTCGTAACCGTAATTGCTCTTGATATACCGCTGTTCGGGAATCCCGTAGGAACCGGAAGATTAAAAGGCGGTACAATCGGGAACGGAGCAAAAACCTCCATAGTGCCGACGATTGTTCCTGTGGAAAATGTATCAACAATCAGCCCTATATTATCACGTTTATCGAATGTTGCAACGAGTTTTATTAGTGTAGGATCAACTGTATATGGTTTCGTAAAATCCGGTATTGAATTTGCGTATTTATTGATTTCGTAAACCTCATATCCCTGGAATTTATAAATATTTGAATCTTTCGGCATATAGAAAATTGAATCCCAGTAATTATAAGTTTCTGAAATGTCTCCCCATGAAAGATTAATGTTGCATAGTCCGTTCAGAAGCGGTGTGAAACCGGCATTCACAACGGGCGGTGGAGGCGGTGGAGTTACATTGAAGTTATTATCGTATATAATTTTCGCTGTCTTTGCAATTCTTTTCAAACGTGTAACAGAATTCTTATTATTCGAACCTCTTTGTACGAACTGCGCAACTACAATGTTTTGTGTATCTCCTGGTTTGTATTGAAAATCGAGTCTGCCGGAGTTGAAAATAAATCTCCTGTCGCCGGCAGGATTAATTGAAAGTGTGTTGCTGGTTGTACTTATTGTATCTCCGTTGCAATTTGTCATTGAGCCCTTATATTCAGTCCAGCCGGATCCCGTTTCGGGGTCACCCGGATAAACGAACTTTGTACTCGCAGGAGGTACCTTAGTAACATCCATGAACGGTGTACGGTCTTTCTTGAATCCCTGCAACATGTGATAAGCCGGAACAGGTTCACCATTCGGGTCACTTTCACACGGCGGAGGATTATTACCATTGTTAGTGAAAAAAACGAATGATGTCATACCAATTGTATCATTCGGCAGTCCGGGTCTTTTTATTATCGGGCTTTTGAAATAATCCATACCGAATGCCGGAGGAGCTTGTCCGTAAACCGGGTCATTATCATCGGCATTGTAAACGTAACCCATATTCAGGGTTGGCTCACTGCCGATGTAATCATCATTCGCATCTCCGAGATCGGGGTCAACTACTATGCCCATGAATGTCGAATCCCATGTACTGGCGCCTTTGTTTATTACAACCCAGTTAACAAACTCGAGATCTTCAAGTCCCGGAGTTGTATATGCCCATGCAGTGAAGTGAGCTTCAACTTTCATCAGAGGAATGGTTATTCCGCCTCCGAAACCTTCACCTACGGCATGCTGTGTTAAATCTCCGTCGGTCATGCAATAGAATATCGTTTCCCCTGCATTGGTTTGACCGGGGACATCAATATCAGGGTCGAACTGCTGATTCTTGTTAATATCTGTGTAAGGCGCGCCGTAAGGTACCATCTTATACCAGTTGGCATAATCAGGATTGGATACGGCGTTATCACCCATTCTTACAACATACATCTTAAAATCAGGGCTCGTTTTGTAAGTACCGGTTGCATCATAGTAGCCCGGTGAATACTCTCCCTTGTAAGATGCCATAGTTTGGGCGTATTGCCCGCCAATCCCGCAGCCTATTGAAAGGCCGGCAGTGAAACAGGCAAACTTATGAGAGCCCTTTGGCCATTCAAGTCCGGGAGTGTTAGTAGTTCTTGTATCTTGATTAAATATTCCTGTATTCTGAAAAATAGCATTGATGTTATTCGCGTTCAGAAAGACTCTCTGAACCACCACGACATCAGGCGATTGACGGTAAGGACCGCCAATAGTAACACGCGGTTTCGAATATACAAGCGAGCTTAAGATCAGTATAATCAGGAGCGTTATTATTTTAAAATTTTTAAGCTTCATATTGATACTCAATTTGTTATTAAAAAAAAAATTCCTTCAATTTGAATATTAGAAACTGACATTTATACCAAACCTGACTTGTCTCGCAGGTCCATAGTTCGAGAAGTAATTAATTCTGTCTGGCCATAGTGATGCGAAAACCGGGTCGCGCTCAAAAGTTGAAGAACCTGCCGGAGTAGAAAGGTAACCGTTATCATACGGCAGTCCGGTGCCTTCAAAAATATTATTCACGATTTCAGTATTAATCAGGTTAATTACATAGACGTAGAAGTTCACGTTTGTTTTCCAAATAGGTACGGTTTTATCAAGTCTCAAATCCAGCCTGAAATTCCAGTTTCTATAAAGTTCGTTCTTTGCCGAAAGTAGAATATCTCCCGCGGCACCTGTAGCGGTTGTGGCAACTGTTCTTGCAGTGTACGGACGTCCGCTGTTAAAACTGAACAGGAGGTTGAGTCCGAGATTTTTCAGAACATCCCCGCCCCAGCCCTTAGGTACGTCGTTATAGCCGAATCTGTAGTCGAGGTTTACACTTCCTGTATGTCTTTGGTCGTAATTAAGAGCATAAACGTATTGAGGAAGTTCCTGAGTTGCGTCGTTAGCAAGCGAATTCTTCGAAAAAGCATCCGAACCCGTTCCTGACGAATACATAAGTGTATATGCAAAATCAACAGATAATCTGCTGATTCTACGCATTGACAGATAAAAATCAAGTCCTCTTGAGATCGCGAAATCATTGTTAATGTATGTTGCAAATCCGACGGGTACTTTTCCGTCATCAGTTGCCTTTATTCTTCCGGCACCGATAAGGTCAGTTGATTCTTTATAAAAAGCCGTCAAGCCAAGATTGATATAATCACCAATCTGCTGTTTAAAGCCGATTTCATACTGTGTAAGTTTAGTCGGTTTAAGTGATGAATTTTCGATTACGTCCTGCAGAGATGTTGAAAGAAAACGCTGAAGCGTTGCTCTGTTGACGTAAAGCAGGTTTAACTGCGGCAGTTGAACCATCTGTCCGTACTGCGCGACAAATATCACTTTATCGGTAATCGGGAATGAGAATCCAAGCCTCGGACTTACATAGAAATTCATAGTGCTCATTATGAAGTCATCATCAGACGCTATAACACCGTCAGGACCCGTGATGTCAGTAGAAAGGCTCTTAAAAACGTAATCATTTACGTCAAAGAAATCAACACGAACACCGCCGTTGAAGTTAAAATCCGAAAAACTGACTTTATCGCGAACGTAGAATCCGCCCGTGATAGGATGTTTAGGTGCTGTTCCTGCCACCTGATCCGCATCATTTGCGATAACCATACCTGATATCGGATCAACTATCTGATACCCGTAAGTTTTTAATCTTGCGGCATTTGTACCGTAGTACCTGTCCAAAACATTTTGAATTGTCTGGTCAGCCAGCGCAACCGGATTAATAGTTTCTCTTCTCAGAGTATTATATTTGTATTCACCTCCGAACTTAATTTCATGGTCACCGTATTTCTTTGACAGTAAAGCATAAGTAGCATCAAGTTTGCCGCCTATATAGCTGACGTCATATCTCTGATATATATCTATAACATTTCCGACTCTGCCGTAAAGTAAGGATGTATTGGGATCCATTCCGTAAGTCCTGCCATTACCAAAACCGGGATAATAGACGTTAAGCAGAGGATTGTAAACTGAGTCGCCGTAATGCGTAAGGCTTGCCTGATGTACGGGATCAAACTGGTCAGTATAGGAACTGAAATAACTCGCCTGTAACTCCAGGAAGAATTTATTCGACGGAGTCAAAGTTATACGTCCGAATAATTGTTTGTCATCGCCCGTCATAACGGGGTTACGGTCTGAGTTTTGCAGAACGTTGGAGCCGTATGTAGAGCGCCCCGTCGTATTATTGAAAGTAGCTCCGAATCTGAACTGAATCGGGATATTCTTTCCCTGAATTTCATTAAGATTGAAATTTAACCTTCCGTTCCATGAATTCGAACCTGCTTCGTTATTTAAAAATTTTCCGTTCGGAACTATTGTGGGAACTTTATCAACCACATAAGATCCGATTGTAATTCTCTGAAAAGTTTTTTCGTAACTTCCGAAAAAGTTTATAACTTTCGCGAGTTTCTTTGTAGGGATCAGCGGACCGCCGATATTAATATTATAAAGGTTATACCCCTGAGAAGGCGCATTGAACCACCTCTTAAATACATCATCGTACGGCTTTGTTGCATCATTCCATTTGCCGCCTCCTAAGAGTCCGTCTAAGAATCCGTCGGAAGTAGCTTCAAAGGAACCCGTGTATTTATCCGTACCGCTTCTGGTTGATACGTTGATAACACCGGAAAGCACGTTTCCGTATTCAGCGCCAAAACCACCGGTAAGAACTGTAATTTCCTGCAAGAGATTGTTCGGTATGAACGCCCTTGAAGTACCGTCAAGCGGGTTTGTTGTTTCAACACCGTCAACAATTATGATGTTTTCATTAGAACGGCCGCCGCGTATATTAATTGCGCCGCCTCTTTCATCCTGAACTACACCCGCTGTTTTTGAAACGATGTTTGTAATGCCGCGGACACCGGAATTTGTAATAGACTGATTCTCGATGATACGTCCGCTTTGTTCTACGTCAATTCCCTTTCTTTCAGCTTCGATCTCAATTACATCAGTTGTAATCTGACCGGTAACGCTGAGATCAAAATTAACCTTTGTCCTGCCGTCTACAGACACCCTGACACCGGTTTGCTTCTTTGTGTCGTATCCCATAAACGACGCGATGATGTTGTAAGAACCGACATCAACGTTGAGGATAACAAATTCACCGTTATCATCAGTTATGGCTCCCATGTTGGAACCTTCGATCTTTATTGTAGCTCCCATAAGAGAGCTTCCGTCTTTAGAATCGGTTACTCTTCCGCCTATACTGCCGGTGGACTGAGCAAAGATTGAAATCGGAAAAAAGATCAAAAAAGCTAACAGAGAAAGGGAAATAATCTTAAAAATCAAGAACTTTTTTGTATTATCCCTCATTTTTCCCTCCAAATAAGATTTTTGTTGTTGTTTTAAAAATGCAGCCTCAATTAAGTAAAACCTTCGCTTTACTTAAAAGAGGACTGCCGAGAATTTATTTTTTTTTATTAAAAGTCAAACTATTATTACTTTACTAACATCATCTTTTTTGTTTCGACATAATTGTCAGCTTTCAAGGTGTAGAAATAGATACCGCTTGACAGAGCTGATGCGTTGAAAGAATTCGTATATGTTCCGGCAGATAAGTTTTCATCTACCAGTGTGGCAATTTCCCTGCCCGTTAAGTCATAAATCTTTAATGATACGAATCCTGCTTTGGAAACCGCAAAGTTAATTCTGGTTACCGGGTTGAACGGATTCGGATAATTTTGGGACAATGAATATTTTGCAGGTATTTCTGTCGAAATCTGATGCGCAAATACCGGTCCGGGTACTGCTATTCTTACGAATAACTGACTGCCGAGTGATTCGCCGTTTGCAACGTGATTCACATAAGTTCCGGGCATTGCATCTTTATACATAGTCATATTGATGAAGTAGTTACTGCCGCTATTATCGTTTACCGCAGAAACGCTCGGATAAGTATAATCCATCATATTAGTCGGCGGATTCAGATTTGTAATCTTTGTCGGGTATTTCCATGATGCGCCCAGATTACCGGATGCAGTTACATATACATCCATGAATGACACTGTATCTATTGGTCCGCCTACATAATCAGACGGAACTGCCATAGCAACAAAAAGGATGTTTCCATCTGCTGATTTACCGATTGACGGTCTGCTGAGCGGTCCGAATACATCACCTGTCGCGCCGGGAATGTAAGGATGATATCCTACGGAATTTGTATCAGCTATTATGATACTCTTATTAGGATCTGCACCCGGTAAGCTCGGAGACCAGAAACGAATATTTGACGGGAAACCCGGATAATAGTTACCTGCCGTTGTTTGTTTCATTGTTTCAAAAACACCTTTAGGAATATTTCCCTGATATGTTAAACTAACACCGCGAAGCGCACCGAGAGAATCCCCCGAGAAATTCGCATTGAATACTTTCAGCGGAGCGGAGAACGATGTGCCGCTGTTTGTTGATTCCATAAACCACATGCTTGCGTAATTAGCAGGACTTTCCGCATCGGCATTTTCATACAATAGGCCGATTCTTCCGTCCTGACCTAAGGCAAAAGCATACGTTTCCGCCGTTGAGCCGTTTGTATGGTTAAAGCCAAGCCATGTTCCGGGAGGCGCGTTCATGCCTGTGCAGACATTGTAGCTGTTGGAATCGTAAGCGGTGCTGTTAACAGAACCGATAAAAATGAATTTATTTGAAAGAGTTAAGTTCGCAGTCGGAAGAACTCTTGGCCATATAAAAGCGTGGTATGAATTACCGGTAAGCCTTGTAAACGAACCGAGTCCTGCCGCCGCATCTTTGTAAGCCTGTCCTTGAGCCGCTGCCGCACCGCCATCCTGGCTGTGGTTTGAAATAAGAGCAGAGCCGTCACCGAAGCCGGAAATTGTCGGGAAACCGCTTCTTAAATCAGGAACATTTCCGATGAATGACCAGGTTACACCTCTGTCGGTACTGACATAATATTTTGACCTTCTGTCCGGAAAACCCGGCTGAGGATCGAGTAACGGCGAAGTTACACATACAATATGTATCTGATCCGGTGTTAAAGGGTCCTGCCAGATGTTAAGCGTTGACCCGTTCGACATCATGTCGTAAATCGAAGTGGCGCCGGTAGGAATCATAGTAACTGTCCCGATCCAGCCTGTTGGATTATCATAAGTCACGGGTACATCTTTACCCTTTGCGAACAGACCCGAAAGATTTACGTAATCTCCGGTTCCGACTTTCTGACCGTAAATTGCATCGTCAACAAACCCTATGGTGTATTGAGCGTTTGCAATCTTTTTAAGTTGTTCCTGTGTCAGCCTCGGATTTGCATTTGTTACGCTAAATGCAAACACCAGAAGCACAACCGCTAAAAGTAATCTTTTCAGCATTTTTTTCTCCTTTATGATTTTTATTATTGGAAATAATTATTTAAGAACATTCTTATCTTTCGTACTTTCTCAATATAATACTATTAAAAAATCTTGTCAATATACTATTTCATTATATATATTTAACCATTTCTTCAGTAAAACAAGTGAAAAAAAAACCCCGCATAAGCTAAGCTGTTTTTATGACATAATTTTTAACTTGCATAAAAATATCTTTTAGAATACTTTGCCCCGCTTCTGCGGTTTTACCGGCTGTATGATTTGATAAAACAGCGTTTTTCAGACGGAATAATTTTTTATTTATATCAGGCTCCAGGCTGAAAACATCAAGTCCCGCAAAAAATATTTTATTTTTCCCGAGCAAATAAATAAGGTATTCCTCGTCAATCACATCGCCCCTCGATGTATTTATGAAAACTGATTTTTTTCTCAGCAGTGATAATTTGCGCGAATCAACAAATTTATAATTATTCTCGAGCGGTATATGAACGGTAACAACATCACAATTTCCGAAAATAAAATCGGCATTCCGGAAATTAATATCTTTAAGAGTTCGTCTTACACTTCGTCTTACCTGAGAGTTAATATCACTGCAGAAAACTTTCATGCCGAAAGCATGAGCAAGCCGCGCAACGCGCGAACCAACCGCACCGGTTCCCAGAATACCTATTGATTTACCGCGCAGATTGTGCCTCTCAAAATCATATTCCGTAAACCTTCCCGCGCGCACAAGGTAATCCGAAAGGTTAATTCTCTTGTAAATATTTAAAATCAATGCCATCGTATGCTCTGCGGCAGCATCGGAATTCCCCGTTTCGGAATTAATAATTTTTACTCCGGCTTTGTTTGCATATAAAGTGTCAATATGGTCAGTACCTTTAGAGGCTGTAGCAATTACTTTTATGCACGAACGGGCAATAAATAATTTCGATATTTTTCTGACCGAGCGGATTATTACGGCAGATGCCTGAATTTTATGCGAAAGCATGAGGAGCAATTCGTTTGATATCTCCGGTTTATAGATTACTTTAATCCCGGCATTTGTCAGAATATTTGTGTTTGAAAGGTCAATACTGTCGGATATAATCACGGTATTCTTTTTTCTCTCCGGCATTCAGGCATTATATGTTTAATTATTCCGGTAACTTTTTTCCGCGGACTATACTTCCGGTTCTTTGTTCCTGGGATTAGCAAGCGCTTCGTATATCAATGCAAGCACTTCGCTTTTCCCTTCGCCGGTAATAATGGAAAACGGGATGAAATCTCTGCACAGGTCATCATTATTTACTATTTTTGATGCTCTGTAAATCTGTTTTTCCATTTTATTTTTCGAAATCTTATCGGATTTTGTAAGCACCATCGCATAAGATATTTCATAATACTCCAGCCAGCTTACCATAAGTTCATCGAGATAAGTAGGTTCATGCCGGGCATCAATAAGCACAAATACCATGTTCACATTCTGCCGTTCACTGATATATTCCTCAACAAGCTTCCTCCATCCGGCGCGAATCTGTTCGGGAATTTTCGCATATCCGTAACCCGGGAGGTCAACAAGGTAGAATTTTTCGTTAATTAAGAAATAGTTCAACTGCCTTGTTTTACCGGGAACAGAGCCGATTTTAGCAAGGTTTTTCTTATGACATATTTTGTTAATAAGAGATGACTTACCAACATTTGACCTGCCAACAAAAACAAATTCAGACAGAACTGTTTTGGGGAGTGTTCTTAAATCATATATACTGCTTATAAACTCGGCAGAATTAATTTTCATTTTTTTCCGCTATAAATAAATCTGAAATACGCATGGTTTTCTGTCAATAATTTCATAAAACTAACTTCTGTGTATAAGATTTATATTATTAGAAAATCTGTATTGCTTCAATTTAACAATTTTTTAAATTTATTGAAATACAAAAATTTGGGGTAAAAAAATCCCCGTACCGGGTTAATGATACGGGGATTGGATACAAAAATTATTAAGCGGCTCTACTGGTTTTTCTTATCGTTCTCCGCAGATGTTTTCTTTTTTTCAGAAGCTTTTTTATCTGTTTCTTTTTTATCTGTTTCTTTTTTAGCTGTTTCTTTCTTAGCTGTTTCTTTCTTAGCTGTTTCTTTCTTAAGTGTTTCTTTCTTAGCTGTTTCCTTCTTAGCTGTTTCCTTC
>JAPLFI010000039.1 GCA_026390755.1 Ignavibacteriota bacterium | reverse complement strand
TTAATCTGGGCAAAAGATTTAAACAGGAATTTTATTTTTACAAATAAAGCTGTATGTGAAAAGCTTTTGAATGCTAAAGATACCGATGAACCAATCGGGAAAAATGATATGTTCTTTGCAAAAAGAGAACGCGATAGTTTTAGCGATAATCCCAAATGGCATACATTCGGTGAAATATGCAGGGACTCCGACTCAATTGTCTTGGAAAGCAAACACACTGAGCAATTCGATGAGTTTGGAAATGTAAATGGTGAGTTTCTTTTTCTCGATGTATTTAAGACTCCGTTTTTAGATGAGCAGGGGAATATTATCGGAATAGTCGGATCCGGAAGAGATGTTACACGGGAAAAGAAACTCGCGGAGGATGTCCGGCAAACACTTGAAAAGTTGAGAGAAAGCGAAGAAAAATTCAGAAACCTCGCGGTATTAACTCCGTTTGCCATAATGATTTATCAGAATAACAAATGGGTTTATACTAACCCCGCGGGTGAAAATATTTCCGGATATTCTGCGGAAGAATTATATGAAATGCACTTTTGGGATTTTGTCGCCCCTGAATATCTTTCACTTGTAAAAGAAAGAGGACTCAAAAGGCAAGCCGGTGAACCGGTTCCAATAGGATATGAATTTAAAATAATTGCTAAAGACGGAACGGAAAAATGGGTCTATCTTAATGGCAGTCACATTGATTATCACGGAAAACCTGCCGGAATAATTGCAATTGTTGATATTACAAACCTGAAGCAAATTGAAGAGGATTTGATAATTGCGAAAGAAAAAGCTGAAGAGATGAACAGGTTGAAATCAAGTTTTCTTGCAAATATGAGCCACGAACTAAGAACTCCGCTTAGCGGTATATTAGGATTTTCGGAAATACTTCGGGATGATTTAGCTGATAAAGAGCAAAAAGAATATGTTGAATTTATCAGAAAAAGCGGTAAAAGACTCCTTGAAACACTTGATTTAATTTTAAATTTTGCAAAACTTGAAGCGGAAAAGCAGGAAATTATTTTTTCTGATGTGACTTTCGAAGATTTAATTCATGAAACCGTCCAGACATTCTCTGCAGCAGCAAAAGCAAAAAATGTTTACCTGAAATCAATAATAAAAACCAATAACTTCACTGCTAAATCAGACGAAAGGTTTATCCGCCATATATTGGATAACTTAGTGAATAATGCTATAAAATTCACCGATGAAGGCGGAGTTACGATAGAATTATCGAAAGAAAACAATAAAGTATTGATAAAGGTAAAAGATACAGGAATCGGAATTGCAAAAGATAAGTGCAAAATTATTTTCGAGGAATTCCGACAGGAAAGCGAAGGTTTAGGCAGAAACTTCGAGGGTACAGGTCTTGGTTTATCTATTGCAAAACGTTTCGTGGAATTGATGAAAGGGACGATTGAAGTTGAAAGTGAGGTAAACGCAGGTTCAACATTTATTGTAAAGTTTATATGTGAAGAGGCGCCCGATACCATAAATGAAAAGACGTCTGAGACTATTACTGCAAAAACAAAGAAAGAAGAGCCGGATATTGATGTTTACATTCCAAAAAGTTCTGATTCACCTGCAGAACTTTTTCCGGAACAAGAAAAATATTCTGTTCTGCTTGTTGAAGATGATGAGGTTACCATTAAGTTAACCGCCAAAATATTAAAAGAATATTATAATGTCGAATCCGCGGTTAACGGACTTGAAGCAATAGAAAAAGCAAAGAAAAAAGTTCACGATATAATTTTGATGGATATAAATCTGAGTAAGGGAATAGACGGGATTGAAACGCTTCGTAAAATAAGAAAATTACCGGGTTATGAAAAAACACCCGCAGTGGCGCTAACCGCTTATGTACTGCCGGGTGACATGGAGGAATTCCTTGCAGGAGGATGCACACACTATCTGGACAAACCATTCACAAGAAATCAGTTGTTAACATTAATTAGTGATATTA
>JAPLFI010000378.1 GCA_026390755.1 Ignavibacteriota bacterium | reverse complement strand
AACTTTACAATATCCAATAATTATATTGGCGGAAGTTCTGCAATCTGCGGAGGAACACCGTGGACAAAAACAAATGCTAAATACAATAATTTTACCTGCATAAAACTTTACGTTGGTAGCGGCACGGCAAGCAACATTCAGGGAAATACAATTAAAAACTTCTCGCATTCAGATGCTTCAAATGCTGCTTCTACTTACTGGCAAGGAATATATATTCAAGCAGGTACTGTGAATATCGGCACAACAACAGCCAATACTATCGGTGCATCAACTGGAACAGGTTCAATTACTTATACATCCGGTTCCGGTTCAGCTTCAGCTATAGACTTTTTGGGTATAAGACTTGAAGGCAATAGTATAATAGATGTACAGAATAATGTAATTGGTTCAATAACTACCGACAATTTAGCCTCAACCAATAGAACAAATTTCACAGGGATTTACATTTTACGTTCCGGAACAATAAATATCAGCGGTAATACGATAGGAAGCACTACCACGGCAAACAGCATATATGCAAATTCATTATCTACAAGTTCAGCTCAGACTCTATACGGTATAAACAATTACTCTGGAAGTGGATCGACTATTAGGACCATTTCAGGAAATACGATTTCCAATATGACAAATGCAAATACAGGTACATTAGCTAATAGTTACACCTGTGGAATGAGGTTTTCACGCACCATAGGAACAAAAACTGTCACAAACAATACAATAAGGGATTTATCAACTGCCTGCGGATGGAATAGTGCTTACTATTCACCGCTTACGGGTATAAGTATGGAGGCTTATGGTACGGAAGCACAAACAGTTACAGGCAATACAATTTATAATCTAACAAATAATTATTCATCAACGGGGACATCAGTATGCGGAATATTATTTAAAGGTTCTACTTCGCCATCAAATACCTTATCCGGAAATTTCATATATAATTTATCTTGTTTAACAGCCGGTAATGATATCCGTGGACTTATACTTTATAGTAGCTCAGAAGGCGGGACTACAACTTGCGCCAATAATATACTTAGCCTCGGAGGAGTTACTCCGGCAAATATTTACGGTCTTTATGAACATTCAGGTTTGGGTACTCACAAGCTGTATTTTAACACCGTGTATATCGGCGGGACTTTATCTTCCGGTTCCACAAATTCTTATTCCTTTTATAGCGCAGTTTATAGCGCAACATTACCAAACACCCGGAACTTCAGAAATAATATTTTTATAAATGCCCGCTCGAACGGTGTTGCGACGGGAAAACACTTTGCAGTTTACCTTGCTTATACAGTTAATACAAATTTGACGATTAACTATAATGACTACTTTACATCGGGAACCGGAGGTATGTTAGGTTATCATACAACAGGCACTTATAATTCCGCTAATGATATTTCAACATTAGTCGCTTGGAAAACTGCAACGGGTCAGGACGCGAATAGTATGAATACAAACCCACTCTTTACCGGTGCGGGAGGAACAACAGCGTCAGATTATAAAACTACCGACAGAACCATTATTGCCCAGACGGGAACCGGTATAACCACAGATTATGCAGGAATAACACGTAGTATAAGTTACCCTACTATGGGTGCCTATGAGAACGATAATCCTCTTCCCGTTTCTCTTTCTTCTTTCACTTCCGCGCTTAACGGCAGAGACGTGAAACTGAGCTGGATTACCTCTTCCGAGCAGAATAACTCCGGCTTTAATATCGAAAGAAAATCTATCACAGGTGACTTCGCAAAAATCGGATTTGTAAACGGAAAAGGAACTGTTAATACACCATCAAGTTATTCATTCGAAGATAAAAACCTGCAAACAGGTAAGTACCAATACAGACTTAAACAAATTGACAATAACGGAAACTTTGAATTCCATAATCTGAACGGAACAGTAGAAGTCGGAATACCGAACAAGTTCGACTTGTCGCAGAACTATCCGAATCCGTTTAATCCCACGACGAAGATTAATTTCGATTTACCCGCCGATAGCAAGGTTACATTAGTCATATATGACGTAACAGGCAGGCAAGTTTCGAAACTCCTTAATAACGAGTTACGCACCGCAGGATATTATACAATGGATTTCAACGGCAGCAGTTTCGCAAGCGGAATATATTTCTATAGATTCATCGCCGAATCCGCCGGCAGGCAGACAGTTATCTCGAAGCGTATGACTTTAATAAAATAACATTTTATTTAGAAACTCGTTATTCGTCACTTTCTAACGACGTTATATAAAAACCCCGCAGGCTTAACCACCTGCGGGGTTTTATATTATTATAATTAACACATTTCTATTAACAGGCAACGCCTCCGGCGTTGAAGAGCAAATATAAATAACAGGCAACACCTACGGCGTTGAAGAGCTAATATAAATAACAGGCAACGCCTACGGCGTTAAAGAGCTAATATAAATAACAGGCAACGCCAAAAAAAACTATCATAAGTTTAACACTTAACACTTACATATCTCCGTGTTCTTTTGTTATGATGTCCGCTGAGTAGTAACGAAAAAGACTTGATAATTAAAAGCGTTTTGAAGACTTTCCAAGGGGTAAATTTAAGAGTTTGTTTTCAAAAATCTTAAAATAATTGCATTATGATATTCGTTTTGCAAAAATACAAATGCAGATATTTGAATTTACAAATCTAAAAATTTTAGAAATGCCGGAAAAAACTAAAAAAATATCAGAACAGCTCGTGATGCACTTGAAAGAAATCTTTCAAAGTGAACTGTATAAAATTATATTATTCGGCTCGTATGCAAGAGGAGATTACGATTCCGATTCGGACATTGATATTATGGTATTACTTAATTCAGGAAAAAGAAATTTAACTGTTTTTGATACGGTCATCGCAAGTTTAATTTCAGATTATTGTATAAATTATGATGTATTATTTACAATTATTTTGAGAGAAAGACAACAATTTGATGAATATTCGGATGTCTTACCTTTTTATAAAAATGTTTTGAAAGAAGGCATAATTTTATATGAATGAAAAAATAAAGAATCTTGCTTTATATAGGTCGGAAAAATCAAGAAATGAATTACAAGTGTCTAAAGAGTTGTTAGACAAAAACCATTTTTCTCAATCAATAAATCGTTCATATTATGCAATTTTTCATTCTGCAAGAGCACTATTGGCGCTTATTGAGTTTGATTCAAAAAAACATTCCGGTATAATTTCTTTTTTTATAAAAAATTTTGTAAAACAGGGTTTAGTTGATGAAAAATATTCAACAATAATTAATAAAGCCCAGCAAATCAGAATAAATAGTGATTATGATGATTTTTACATTGTAACAAAGGAACAGGCGCAAAATCAATACGGTGATGCAAAAGAATTTGTTAAAATGACAGAGGTGTATTTATCTTCTCAGGGAATTTTAATAGACTCGGGTTAGCAATGCTATATTTGAATAAAAAAATTAATTTGTGAAAAAACTTGCTGTTTTATGAAAATAGAAAACAGTTATAAAAAAACCTACACCCTGCTCAGTGTTCGATGTGTAAAACCGCACAATTTTGTGGTTTTACCGTACACTTAATCAAAAAACCCGAAACACTTAACACTTAACACTTAAAAATGAGTGGATAAAACATTATCATTATTCTTGAAATGTTTCGCAAAATGAGAAAATCCGTCGCAAAATGAGAAAATAATATTTCTGAAACCTCAATAATCTGCTATATCAGGCGTTTTTATTTGGCACAGATATTGCTAGTAAACTTAAGACTCATATATTAAACGAAAGATTATAATAATAATATTTTTAGAAATTAAAATTAAAAAACACTTGAAAAAATTTATTTTATCGTTAGCGTTATTTTGTTTATTGTTTTCCGGATGTCAGACCGATTCTTTAGGTCCGGGATATTATGATGATTTTGGTCCATACTGGGATCTTCCGATTGATGATAGTGGTGAATCTCTTGTAAATGATTCTTCACTTACACATCATTATGGTCTTGAAATTATAGTAAATAACGGTGTCGTGACAGGTTCGGCGGAATTAATTGATTCCCTGTCAAGAAACATAGGAATCTTAACCGGAACAAAAAACGGAAATTTAATTAT
>JAPLFI010000064.1 GCA_026390755.1 Ignavibacteriota bacterium | reverse complement strand
TTCTTTTGTTCTGTCTGTTTATGTTTGCAGGTTACGGCGCTTATGCAAACAACATCTCTGTCTCTAATTTCAGTCTCACGGGTCAAAATACCGCAAATCACTATGTTATGGTAAAATTTGACATCAGTTGGGAAAACTCATTTCGCGTGAGCACAGGTCCCTCTAACTGGGATGCCGCATGGGTCTTTGTGAAATACCGCATAGGTGCAGGTGCATGGCTGCACACATGGCTGAATAACACGGGGCACGTCAATCCGGCAGGAAGTACAATATCAACCGGCTTGCTTGACCAGGCATTACCGTTTAATCAAACCACTAATCCCGGCTTGGGTGCATTTATATATCGTGATGCAAATGGTACAGGAACATTTACAAAAACGGGAGTTCAGCTCCGCTGGAATTATGGAGCGAATGGTGTGGCAGATAATGCAATAATTGACATTCGTATATACGCCATTGAGCAAGTATATGTGCCTCAAGGAAGTTTTTATTTGGGCAGCGGAGGAACGGAAGTCGACGCTTTTTACATGTACCCTACACTTACTAATCCATACCAAATTTCAGGTGAAGGAGCTATCACAGTAGGGACTGCAACCAATAACCTTTATTATCCTGCTATCTGGGGCGGTGGCGACCAGCTCGGACCCATCCCATCCGTCTTTCCTAAAGGTTACAATGCTTTTTACTGTATGAAGTATGAAATTAGTCAGCAGGGGTATGTTGATTTTTTAAATAGTCTGACAATAACTCAAGCTTCAAATCGTTATTCTGTTCCAAGTTTAAATTTTAGGTACGGCATTACAGTATCAAGTGGGCTTTACAGCACTACCAACCCTTTTGTTGCCTGCAACTGGATGAATTGGACAGATTTAGCTGCATATCTTGATTGGAGCGGCTTGCGCCCTATGACGGAATTGGAATTTGAAAAATCCTGTCGTGGGACACTACCCGCCGTCCCCAACGAGTTTGCCTGGGGCACAACGGGGATTGCAAGCAGTCCATACACACTGAGCAATAGCGGATTGACAAACGAAAACATAGCTGCTAATTACAGCACCAGTCTTGGCAATGCGGCATATTATTTAACCACCCCTTTTAGCGGCAGTATAAATGGACCTGTTAGAGTAGGTATATTTGCGGGTAATACAGGCAGGGTAACATCAGGCGCAACATATTACGGAATAATGGAAATGACCGGCAATCTGTTTGAACGTATGGTAATAGTGGGTAATCCTGCAGGCAGAGGATTTACAGGCACAAATGGCAATGGATTGCTTACTGCGACGGGTGATGCCGATGCATTGTTCTGGCCTGGAGTTTCTGCTCTTGGCAGCGGAACCGGCAGGGGCGATTGGACAGGTAATGGGCCTGATTGTCGAGTTTCTGGCCGTTCAGCGTCCTTTTCCAATGACCGTGACCCCAGTTTTGGCGGTCGGGGTGTTCGTATAGCGCCTTAGGAAGTGGAAAGTGTTAAGTGAAAGAAGTGTTAAGTGTTAAGTGTTAAGTGTTAAGAGTTAAGTGTTAAGTGTTAAGTGTTAAGTGTTAAGTTTTAAGTTTTAAGTTTTAAGTTTTAAGTTTTAAGTTTTAAGCAATAGACAATAGGAATTTGATAATAAAATTTAAAACAAACAAAATGAAAAAAATAACAATAATGAATAAAATTATTTACACTCTGATTATTCTGTTATTTACCGCTCTATGTATTACGGATATGTATGCGCAAAAGCAGGATGAAGTTAGCGGAAAAAACACACTTCAATTTACCCCCGAAAATATTCCGCCGGCTCTGATTACGGCAATGCTTAAAGCCAAAACACAGGGAGATGAAATTACATTAAGGAAATTGGAATCGGAAATTGAAAAATATTATCCGAACCGTTTAAAAAATCAGCCTTTTTTGGATTGCCGTGCTCCGGATGTAACGCCGCCATTTTCACAAAACTGGGTTCCGGGAGATGTAACAGTTTATAATGATACAGTACGCGGATATTATGAGTTACATCCGAAAGCATTTGACATGAAAATGGGCAGAGACGGAAATCTTTATGCAGCAGTTGGTGTAGTTCCGCCCGCAGGTTATATGGGTCTTGTATATGTTTATAAATCAACAAACGGCGGATTAAACTGGACTGCGATTTCAGGTGTGCAGATTGCATCTTACGTCATTTTCGAAGTGTCATTACTCATCGAACAAAACAGTATGACAATATTCCAAAGGAGCAAATTACCTCGCTTGTGTTTCTTTCAGAAGAGACGGCACAGGCTGGTATAATAATGGCGTTGCTGTTTCTGCGACCGATTATGTTTTCAGAGATATATCGGCAGTGAGCGACGGTCAGTATTATACGACTGATTCTTATATGCATTTAATTGTTAACGAAGTACATACAACAACCGGCCCTGTCGGCAGAATCTGGCATTATAGAACGACAAATTTCGGGAAATCACATATTGGTGATTTTATTAATACTTATTGTGCTGATTATTACCCTGCAAGTTCTATGAAGGCACATTACGGAACTGAAACAGGTGATGATACAATATACGTTGCCGTAGAGCGCCGCAACGCAAGTTCTTCGGACATAAGGATTTTGAGATTGCCGGGAACTCCATCCGGAAATTTCACGGTAAATTATCTTACATCCGCACCGACCGATTATTATTATCAAACTCCTTCGATAACAATCGTTCAGCAAAATATTATTGGTACTATGAAGAAAATATTTGTTGCTGCTTTAAGAGGCAGTTCTTTTTCCACTGCAAACGGAGCTTATTTTTATTCTGAAGGCGGAGCAACATGGACTCCAAGCTATAATTTGACAAGTACTTTACTAAACTCTGTTCATTGCAGTTCGGATTCAAATACGGCAGGGGGCGGCTATTTAATGACATCGTTTTCAAATTTAGGGGCGGATTCGGTTTTTGTAAGGAGAGGAATTTCCGGTGATATGGGAATACAAACGAAAGCAAACAGTTTTCCTTCAAACAGTTATCATGTATCTGCTGTTTATACAAATAGCGGAGCGAAATATTCAGCGGTTTTGTATAACGGGCTATGGAATTATAAAGCCTACTTCAATCAGGAACATTTACCGTTTTTAGGTATCCATAATACAAATTCATCTGTATCAAATTATGAGCTTTCGCAAAACTATCCGAATCCGTTTAACCCTTCAACCGTTATTCGTTTTCAGTTGTCAGTTGCCGGGAATGTATCATTAAAAGTTTTTAATATGCTTGGTAAGGAGGTTGCAACGCTTGTAAATGAAACTCTGAAACCCGGGACATATACAGCAACATTCGACGGCTCACAACTCCCGAGCGGTGTTTATTTTGCACGATTAGAAGCCGGCACTTATAATAATGTCATCAAAATGTTAATGTTTAAATAAAATTATACTATTATATTATATCAACGGAATAACTTAAACTAATATCATCATGAAAAGAAAAAATCTATTTCAGTCAGTTCTTTTGTTCTGCCTGTTTATGTTTGTAAGTTACAGCGTCTTTGCTAACAACATCTCTGTCTCCAACTTTAGTTTTACGGGACAAAACACTGCAGGTCATTTTGTGATGATTAAATTCGACATCTCATGGGAAAACTCATGGCGGACTTCATCCGCTCCGAATAACTGGGATGCCGCATGGGTCTTTGTGAAATACCGTGTGGGTACAGGTGCTTGGATGCACACATGGCTGAATAACACCGGACACATCAATCCGAGCGGAAGTACAATTACAACCGGCTTGCTTGATCCGGCATTACCTTTCAACCCAACCACTAATCCCGGCTTGGGTGTATTCATTTACCGTGATGCCAACGGCACCGGAACATTTTCCAAAACCGGCGTACAGCTCCGCTGGAACTATGGCGCAAACGGAGTGGCTGACAACGCAATAATAGACATTCGGGTGTATGCCATAGAAAATGTATATGTACCGCAAGGGAGCTTTTACGCGGGCAGTGGCGGAACGGAATATAACCCATTTTATAAATATCCCGCAACTACTAATCCATACCAGATTACAGGTGAAGGTGAAATCACAGTCGGGACTGCAACCGATAACCTGTATTACCAGCCCAGTACCTGGGCAGGCGATGCTCTCGGACCCATTCCATCCGCCTTTCCTAAAGGTTACAACGCTTTCTACTGTATGAAGTATGAAATAAGCCAGCAAGGGTATGTGGACTTTTTGAATAGTCTTACGCAAACACAGGCGACTACACGTAAGTACGATAAGCCTGCGTCTAATTACCGCTATGAAATCACCGGCAGTGCTGTAGGTAGTTATACTACCGCCAACCCTTATCTCGCCTGCAACTTTTTAAATTGGGCTGATGCGGCGGCATATCTTGATTGGTGCGGCTTGCGCCCGATGACGGAGCTTGAATTCGAAAAATCCTGCCGGGGAACTTCAGCGGCAGTACCCAATGAATATGCATGGGGAAACACATTAATCGCAAGTCTTCTATATTCACTGAGTAATAGCGGAGCAAACAACGAAAACATAGCGGCTAATTACAGTACAAGTCTTGGCAATACTGCAGTTTATAATACTGTAGGTAATGTAGGTGGTATTAATGGACCGGTACGTGTAGGTATCTTTGCGGGTAATGGATTAAATACTGGCAGGGTAACAGCGGGCGCAACATATTACGGTATAATGGAAATGACCGGTAATCTGTATGAACGTCATGTAACAGTGGGTAATCCCACAGGCAGAGCATTTACGGGCTCGAATGGCAATGGTTTACTTGATGCCGACGGTAATGCAAATGCCTCGTTTTGGCCCGGCATAAATGCATTAGGAACAGGTTTACGCGGCTGTAGTTGGGACTATTTTGCTACCAGCTTGCGGGTTTCCGACCGGGACCTCGCGGCAAGCACCAATATTACACGTTATCATTTATATGGTGGTCGCGGAGTTCGCGCGGCGCAATAGCACGGGTTTAAGTGTTAAACAATTAAGTTTTTATAATAACAAACAAATTAAAGGAGAAAATTGATGAAAAAAGACACACTTGAAAATATCGAAGAAAAAATCCGCACTTATGATATTCTCAGCAAAGAAAAGAAATCTGAAATTCTTGATTTAATTGCAAAACTGAAGTCGGAAATTTCCGAATTATCGGAATCGAATGCAGAACATACCGAAAGCATTGTTGGTTTCATCGAACGTTCCGCTCACGAAGCAACCAGAAAGCACAAAAATCAAAATCTTCTGAAATTGTCTGTTGACGGTTTATCTGCATCAGTTGAAGAGTTTGAAATATCACATCCGGAGTTGGTTAAAAAAGTTAATGCTATCGCAACTATGCTGGCAAATATGGGAATATGACGTTACGCCGGTTTCCGGGTCAGCATCGGATTGGTTTGGTAAAGAGTCCGCTGTTGATAAAAATATAGTCCGTCTTAATCTCGATATTCGGGAAATAAAAGTTACAGGCTTAGAGATAAAAATGGATTGAAAAATTCAGGAAACATATATAGCTTACAGTAATTGATTTTATTCCCCTTTAGTGTAACGGTTAGCACATAACTCTCTGAAAGTTACAGTTGTGGTTCGAATCCACAAAGGGGAACAGAATGAAAGTATTTCTTCTCTTCCTTAGAATGTTATTCGGTAATATCAATCAATGAATCAAAAATTGTACCGATTTCCCGCATTTTATACCTTAAAATATCAGTTGATTCAATCATCTGTTTGGTTTAAGTTCTTAATAGATTCTGTGTAGAAATTATTTAATTATAAAATATAAACATGAAAAAACTTATCGTTTTTGTACTTTTCCCTTTATTGCTGGTTTCAGCGTTCATTTTCAGACATTCAATTATTTCTGTGATTCAAAATGAAAAGCCTTTAACGGAAATTACCGGAATATCAGAAAAAGAAGTCGTAACCGCCTCGGAAGACAGGGAATACTCTCATACTTCAGTTGCCAAAGAAGATGCAGGAAAACTGATGGAGCTTTTAGGTAAAATTCCGGATGAAAGTGATTATTATACCTCTTCTAACAGCTGGATATCAAAAGGTCCCTACGGAATGAAACAGCCGTATAAACCCTGGTGCTATATGTCAGGAAGAATAATAGATATTGAATATAACTCTGTATTAAGGTTTGCCGCGGCTTCGGGAGGTCTATGGCAAAACATACTCACACCATTATCGGATAAACTGAATACATTGTTTGTTTCATCTTTTGCAACAAATCCAAACAATGTTAACGATATAATAGCCGGAACAGGTGAATATTCACAATCATACGGGAATGGATTCTGGAGAACTACAAACGGCGGAAACAACTGGTTTCAGATTAGTATAACCCCAACCCCGCATTTTTGTTTTAAAATCAGATATGATCCGTCAAATCCCAATAAAGTCCACGCCGCTACGGATGTGGGGTATCTTCTTTCTTATGACGGCGGCGGTACGTGGGCAGTAAGAAAAACAGGGGTCGTGACCGATTTCGATTTGAACGGAACGGAGGTTTATATCGGAGTTTTGGGGGAAGGGATTTATAAATCTACCGACGGCGGATGGACTTTTACTTTCAATAATGGAAACAGTTCGTATGGAAGAACGGATATTTCTATCTGTAGTTCAAACCCGGGTGTCATTTATGCAAATGTCGTAAATATAAACACGAATAACACATATCACATACTGAAGACAACAAACAGCGGAACAACGTGGATAGACGTTAAACCCGGCGCACCTCTGATTGATATTCATTGGGGACAGGGGAATTATAATAATTGCATCGGAGTTTCTCCGACTGATGCAAACAGAGTCCTTGCGGGAGGTGCAAATTTAATAATAACTACAAACGGCGGGACCAATTGGGTCTCCGCAATAGACAGCACAAGCTATCCGAACTTTGAATTTTATGCCCTTCATTATGATATACACAGTATATTATGGAAAGACGGAAGCAGGGTGTATGTGGGACATGACGGAGGTATTACAACATCACCCGATGGCGGGTTGACATGGAATACTCAGGTTATTAATCAGTTACCGATTACTCAATTTAAGCATTTTGATGTTACTGCTGACGGTGCTTTATATGCCGCCGGTTCAAGAGATAACGGAATAGCATATTCAAGTGACGGCGGAACTACCTGGTGGTATATACTTGGCGGAGACGGAGGAGGAGTTGCACTCGACATGGCTAATCCGCAAAAGATGATTGCATCTGTCGGATTACCGTTTATGCTCAGAAGAACTACGAATACCGGCATAAGCTGGACAGCGGTAAATACCGGCTATTCAAATACATATTCGGGGTATAATTATCCGATATACGATTTGAGTACATCCGGTCCTCATTATGTTTACGCGGATTATTACGTTTATAAATCCTCGAATTACGGAGACACATGGACAAAGGTTAACTCAACTGCATTTCCGTATGTTGTTAACGATATAGCTGTTACAAAAAAGTTTCTGGGAAACAGTTTCATTTTTGCTTCACTGGATGCAACGGATATTAACCATCGTATAAAATATTTTGACGGTACTACATGGAGCGAGCGCTCGGCAGGAATTCCGGCTAATATTAAAGTTAGAAAAGTGTGTTTTAAACCTTATACAGTCGGTGACCCTTCTTATGCTTTGATAAACGGTTACCAGCCTTCAAATAAAGTTTTTAAAACAACAAACTGGGGAACTTCCTGGAGGAATATTTCGGGAGATTTGCCCGATGTTTCAGTCGTTGACCTGGTTTCGCATCCGTCCGATACAAGTAAACTCTATATCGGTACGGAAACCGGATGTTTCAAGACAACAAACGGAGGCATTAACTGGATTTCCTGGAATAACGGAATTCCGAAAGCTGTACAGGTATCTCACATGAAATTTATTGATAGTCTTTCCGTTAACGGAAAATTTTATGTTGCTATTGCAACTTATGGAAGAGGAATTTACGTAAGAGAAGTGACGGGAGATGACCCGATTTATATTGGAAACCTGAATACTGAAATCCCTTCGAAATTTGAATTACGGCAGAATTACCCTAATCCTTTCAATCCGTCAACGACGATTGAGTTTTTATTGCCGAAGTCAGCAAATGTTACACTGAAAATTTATGATGTTACCGGTAAAATAGTCGGAGATTTGATCGATAACAAATTTATTGTTGCCGGTTCTTACAGGTATGATTATAATGCGGGAAATTTAAGTTCGGGAGTTTATTTTTACAGATTAACAACCGATAAATTTATTGAAACAAAAAGAATGGTCTTGGTGAGATGATTGCCAAGCCCAAGCTTAAACTCGGGTCTGTGCAAATAAATAACGGATTAAATTCTAATTAGATGAAGCGGGGAGTTGCGACCTCTCTGCATGTTGCAGGCGGGACTAAGTCCTGATTTACTTTCGTAACTATCCTGAAATAAATTCAGGACAAGTTCAAAACCTGAAATATCAGGAAAACGAAAAAGAAACAAACATACAATAATGAATAGTTTTACAAAGGAAAATTATTCGGAGTATAAAGATAAATTACTAAACGCTTTTCCGCAGATACTGAAAAGTGACGTGCAAGTAGTTTCAGGCATTATACCTTTTGCCGTGGACGATATTGAACTTTGTAACGGAGAAACCCGTAAGTTAGACAATTTAATACATCCGGCTATGTTGACAATTCAACAGGACGGCGAACTTTTGAAAATTCCGTATAGACTTTATTTCAACGAGCCGGATACGGAAAAGGAAAGTAAACTCAGCGATAGACAAAAGACAATACTAAGTTGTATTTACCTCAGACACCATAACGGGTATTTAAGACAAAGACGGTTAGAAAAGCTTATTGACAAAAGTGAATATTGGATAACACCATATACGATACAACTTTTAGGGGAATATGTATTTGAAATATTAGAAGTATTGGACAGACATATAAACGACAAAAATATTGATAACTATAAAAGATTTGTAAAAGAAAATCCGAAATATTTTCAGCAAACAGAAAGCAGAATGATTAGTTACTGGAATGCATATTACAGACGACAAAGATTCCCAAAACTAAAGGACTATATCGGATATCGGATTGTAAACAGAATAAAATAATTGGTAATCGGTTTAAACGCAGACAGAAAGAAATTAACACAGGTTATACTATTTATAATAATTAACAAATATAAATATGCTAAAATCATACAACTTTGAAATTCAGGTAATCTGCCCGGGATGTAATACCAATCATCCCGTTTCAAGCCTTCTCGCTGATGAAACCTGCGAAAATTGCGGCAAAGAACTTATTCTGAATAATCTTATTCAACAATCTTTTGAAACAGGTTCGTTTACAGGTTCGTTTATAGACAGAATAAAAATTATGAATGGTTTTCTTACCGGTGTTTTTAACAATCAAAATTCATCTGCCGGTTTAGGGGCTGTTTCTGAATTTAAAATGATGTGCTGGTCGCATTCTGCTGACTGCGAAGAATGCAAGACACCTTTGGATGAATCTGATATTCTGGATTCAATTTCAAACAAAAAACCGGTCTTTTGCCGAAAGTGTAATCACCCTATGCCCGTCAGACCTGCGGATGAAAAGATAAAACAATTCCATCCTAAAGCTGTTGCTGTAATAAATGACTCAAAAGGTTTTGACCATAATCCTAAAGATGTTGATTCAAAATCTAAAACAATAGTCTTTAGCTGTATGACTTGCGGAGCGGGACTTAAGCTTGATAATCATTCGCAAAGATTATCTAAATGTTCTTTTTGTGATAATGAAAATTATTTACCTGATGCTGTCTGGAACCGTCTGCACCCGTATAAAGAACCCGAACGGATTTATTTAATACTCGATTTGGATGAGAGCGATTTGAAAGAAACATTGGATTATTTCTTTACCAGGAATATTTTCACAAATTACCTGTTATTGGGAATTCGCAATACTCACTTTTCGGATTTTATAGGTGCATATTTCGCATCAGAGAACGGAGTATTCTTGTCTGATTCCGTAAAAAGCTGGTGGAAAATTCTTTTAAACAGCAAATATGAAAGAACTTCAAAAGACGAGAATATAAACATGGAAATTGAATTAGCGACCGGTATATTTAAAATATTATATATTGAGGATGTAAAAGATGTTTTCTTTTCGAATTTCCGGAATGCTTATGGAAAACTTAATACTGAATTAAAAGAATTTATTGCAGGTAATATTATAGAAATTCCCGATTATATACGCGATTTGCTTTCAAAAGACTCTGCCGAAAGTGTCCGTCTTGCTCTTGAAAAAAATAAATCTTCTGAAAAGCAAATAACACCGGCACTCAAAAAGGAAAAAAAAGGATTTTTCGGAAAACTATTCGGATAGATATATCAGGAGAGAACCTCTTAGCGGAAATATAAAAAAAAGAATGAGAATCTGGTCACTGCATCCGAAATATCTTGATACCAGGGGACTGGTGGCACTTTGGAGAGAAGCTCTTTTAGCAAGGCATGTACTTGAAGGGAAATCAAGAGGATACAATAATCATCCGCAACTTGATAGGTTTAAAAAGGCTGAAAATCCTGTGGATTGTATCAACCAGTATCTGGTAATAGTTTATCAGGAGGCCAAAGAAAGAGGATACAATTTTAACAAAGATAAAATCAATTGGAAATTTGTGCCGGCAAAAATAACCGTGACAACAGGTCAGTTGAAATTTGAAATAATACATTTACTGAATAAATTAAAAACCAGAGATATCCAAAAATATAATAAACTAAGAGAAAACAAGAATTTTGACGTAAATCCAATGTTTGCTGTTGTGGATGGAGATATTGAAAATTGGGAGAAAATTAAATAATGTCAGACTCGCAACGATGGAGTCTTTCCCGAAACATGAATTATTCAATCAACTGTATCAATGAGTTTTTTCAATAAATTAAATTAAACAGAAAGGTCTTTGTTATGAAGATTAAAATTTTAGGTGTTTTCACGATTTTCCTTGGAGTGTTTTCTATGATAGTGCCTTCTTTTACGGGGTTCTCAATTCTGCTGGCAATAGGTATAATAGTGTTAGCGGGTGGTATCGCACGTTTATTCTGGGCATTTCAAGCAGATAGTTTTGCCAAAGGAGTATTAAGGTTTGTGCTTGGAGGTCTGACGTTGCTGTTCGGAATTTATCTAATCGCTAATCCGATATTTGCATCAGGGGTACTGACAATCATAATGGCAATATATTTTCTTGCCGATGGTATATCGGAACTTGCAACCGGTATTCAGCACAGGAAAGACGGCGGCGGCTGGTGGATTTTTGGAGGGGTAGTATCAATTCTTCTTGCATTTATGATATGGGCAGAATTCCCATTATCCGGAGCATGGGCAATTGGAATTCTAATTGGGGTGAAGTTGTTATTTGCCGGTATGGTAATGTTAATGGCGGGTAAACTTGTCACCGATACAAAATAGTACAGACTGTTTACTTTTGTACAGGTGTTATAACAGACTAAAAATGTATTAAAATGAATTGACTCACTTTATGAATAGTGCTGTATTATTAAAATCAAGAGTTGCTATTTGTAGGTATCGTTTCACTTATTATTTATGGCAGTTTTATTTTCGTGCAAAACTTTAAACATAAAAATATCTTTATTACAGAGAATGAATCCGGGCATTCCAATGAGAATAGACCAGCTGTATCAACCGGTCTTATTAGTCTTTTACTTTTATTTATTTGCTTAGGGGCAGTTGTATTTCTTGCTAAATAAAGGCTTGGGACTCCTTTCCGGGTTAATTGTTAGCTAACTAAAGTTATTATACCATAAAAATTATTAAATTATTTGGCATAGTAATGGACATCATTACATGCATTTATTTAATCTTGAAATAAAAGAAACTATTTGTTAAATTTCTAACAAAAAGGATATT
>JAPLFI010000521.1 GCA_026390755.1 Ignavibacteriota bacterium | reverse complement strand
TTTCCGTCTTTTATTTCAAGCACAACAGCAGGTTTAATCGCATTTCGCTGTTCATTCATTGTGATATTTCCCGTAACTCCCTTAAACTCTTTTGTCTTTGCAAGTTCAATGCGGATTTTATCGCCCTCCGTTGAGCCCGCTCTTTTAATAGCGTCCGCCATCAGCATAACAGCGTCATATCCGAGGAATGAATATGCATCGGGCTCAATCTTGTACCGTTCTTTATACTTTTTTATAAATGCCTGTACGGCAGGATTCGGGTCTTCGGCAGATACGTGTGTTGAAAAGAAACATCCTTCAAGCGCATCTTTAGCTTTGCCCTCTGTAAGTTTTTCGGATTCCCATCCGTCGCCTCCGAAGAGCGGCACCGCAAGTCCTATTTCGCGAGCCTGTATTCCGATTAAGCCGACGTCGGTATAATAACCCGGAATAAATATTGCTTCGGGATTTTCGTATTTAATTGTTGTCAGTTGCGCCTTGAAATCCTTATCACCGGCTGAATACTTCTGTTCTTCGACAATCTCACCTCCCATTTCAGTAAAAACTTTCCTGAAGTTCTCGGCGAGTCCGGTGGAATATGCGTTTCGCTGGTCAATCAGCAGGGCAACTTTTTTAACTTTCATTGATTGAAGCGCAAACTTACTCATCACCGTTGCCTGAAACGGGTCAATGAAACAAACCCTGAAAATATAATCACCGATAGCGGTTACTTCGGGGTTAGTTGAAGCCGGAGTAATCATCGGAATTTTATTTTGCTGGCAGAGCGGTGCGGCGGCTTTACTGCGTGATGACGCCACTTCACCGATTATTGCGATGACTTTATCCCTGTTTATCAGTTTCTGTACGACTGTTTGTGTTTCGTTCGGTTTACCCTGATTATCTTCCGTAATCAGTTCGATTTTTTTTCCGAGAACACCGCCGGTATTATTTATTTCTTCCACGGCGAGCTTAACACCGTTATCCATTGAGATTCCGAACGTCGCTTCGCTTCCCGTAAGCGATGCGAATTGTCCGATTTTAATAACATCATTGGTTTTCTTCGCGCAAGAGGCAAAAATTAACCCAAATATTGTCAGAATTAAAACTGAAGAGAGAAAATTGATTTTTGATTTCATTGGCTGATATAATTAACTGAATTATTTTATAAGAAATTATTAGTAAAAGATAATTTAATTAGTTTTTAATTACAATTAACATTACAGGTCGGAACACGCAGGTGAGCAATGACCTTTTAATATTTATATTTCCATTTAAGTATTTGAACAAAACCTTTAAATTAGGACATGGCAAAGATAGACGTAACAATAATTGACGCAACAGGCAATAAACAACAGGAAGCGACACTTCCTGACGACGCTTCGGTGAAGCGTATAATGGAAGCTCTTTTACCAAAGATGAAACTACCCGTAACGGGTCCGGACGGAGAGCCTCTTTCGGGATTTCAGATAGCAATCATCATTTGACCAAGACCATTTTCTTCACCGCCATGAAATCCTTACCGTCATTCACAAGTATTCTTGCAAAGTAAACACCACTTGCGAGATTCGAGCCGTTGAATTCTACCGTATATCTGCCCGCAGTCTTTATTTCATTGTTTAAGAGTGTTTTTATTTCCCGTCCGAGTATGTCGTAAATCACAAGTTTTACCCTCGAATTTTTCGGCAAATCATAATTGATTTTCGTTACCGGGTTAAACGGATTAGGATAATTCTGCGACAGATTATAAGTGAATGGAATATTTGTGTTTTCACTGCCTTTTTTGTTTGAGTGTGTAAGCCCGGCAATCAATAAAATATCTTCTTTTTGTTTCTTTATTTTATTATCGGGAGTCATTCCCCTAAGCATCCTCAGATTACTTTCGGCTCTCCGCATCATGTCTTCTCTTTTTTCTTTCGGAATCGAAAACTTTTCCGCTCTTTTATTATTCTGATTGTCTACTAATACATTATCCTTTGTGTTTTTAGATTCTTTCGTTAATACTTTGTTCGAAGTCTTTAGCGAATATGAATTTTCAATTTCGTTATTGTTCTTTTTATAAATTCTGCTGATTATTCCCATAGTAGAATCTTTCTTAACGGCATTATCCAATTTAATAAGGAGTTTTTCTTTGAATTTCTCTGCACTTACTTCATTGCTGTTTTCGCCGCCGCTTTGCCCCATTAATTGCTGAACCTCATCGCCGTCCCAGCTTGCAAGTAATCTTATAGCCGCATCGGGATGAAACATAGCGATAAATTCAAATCCTGTCAACGCATCATTGTATTTTTGCATATTTACTTCACACATGTTTATGAGATAATAAGCAATATCAACAAATTCCACTGAGTAAATATTTGATTGTATCTTACCATCAAGGTACGTCTTTAAATCACTATATAAATTATCTGTGTAAGTTGTGTTTGAGCTGGTATCAAGACCTGAATAGCTATCGTAAATTTCGTATAGTGATGTTGTCAAATACTGACTTTCCGTGTGATTATCAATTAAACTTTTATATGCGTTTATTGCATCTAAATACTGCTCGTTCGTACAATAATTTACGGCTTGAGAATATAACAATTCATCCGGCGCTACATAATAATTTGTATTATTAATGCTGATTAATAGTGTGTCGGCAATCCCAAAGCCCATGTCTGTAATCTGAATACTGCTATACTGAACAGAGGGAAGTCCATTGCAGGAATAATTTTGATTAAAATCAGTAATAACGGAAGGGTTACCCGAAGTATATAAATAGTTACTCGGAATCGAACCCGACGTACACCAAGCATTAAAATTCGCATTAAATACTCCAACGACTGAATCGAGCATCCCAGTTATGTGATAATAGGACGGGTCAGTATTTTTGCTGAACTGATTATACCCGAAATTTATATATGGAGCCCCCTGGTCAATAATATTAATGTTTCCGGCATTAACGGAATATAATCTGTTTCGACCTCCATGCCAGTAATATGTATTACCTGTTCTTGTAGGGGATAAATTGGGGTACGAATGACCGTTTAATATCATAGATGTACCGCTTCCGTTGATAATATTTCCGAACATATCGGGATTACTTTGTTGAAAATAAATCGGATTATCTGTGCCTGTTCCGGCAAAATTATTATTTTTTATTATTCCGGTTATCATTCTGCCGATAATATTGTAATGAACCGAGTTACCATTGAATGTATTTCCATTAACATAAAAATTTGTAAGTTCGGAAGCATAACTATTTAATATCATTGAAGCACATCCGTTTGTAAAAGTATTGTTTAATATAATTACGGCTAACGGAAATTCCACGCTTTCAGACGGAATCACGTTATAACTATTTTTAATTTCAAGTCCTATGGTATTTGTACTCCCTTCAGCCATGTTGAACTGATTTCCTTCAACTTTGAAATTAAATACATTCTCCGCATAAACAGCAAAATCCTGATTATCCGGGCAGTTGAATATATTGTTCTTGATTATCTTTTCATTATATGCATACGATTCATCATTTATAATTTTTATTGGCAGTGCGGCATTGTTAAAAGTCGAATTCTGAATCGTACAGCTCGAATCACAATTTTCTATTTCAATTCCCTGCCATTGCTCGTATGAATCAATACAATCGAAAGTAACATTATTAATATTGAGTTTTCCTCCTTCTTTTATATAGATTTTCTTTCCCTGAGCAAAATTGACATTTATATTTCCTTCAATTGTTAAACTGCCTCCACTTTCAACCTCAATATTATCTTCAAAATAAGAATTTTGATTAATAACGACATTGTCATGCACAAAAGGATATTCAGCATTTGTCATATTTTCAAAAGCAATAACCCCAAGACCTGTCGTCGCAATAAATAATTCTTCACGTTTGTTTGGGTTGATTCTTAGTGAACGAACACCTCTTAATTTATTTGTTACTAATTTCCAGTTATTATCTGAAAAAATTGATTTATATAGTTTTCTATAAGTATCTCCTGAACGTTTTCCGAATACTGCCCAGCTGCCATAAGAATCAAAATCAACCTGAGAGGCATCTGTAAAACCACCTATAGACGCCCAGATAATATTTCCACTTCCATTCGTATCAAGTGTTCCTTTAAATAATCCTTTTCTTTCAATTGCTAACACTAAAAAACCGGTTGAATTATCACCAGACCATTTAAGGCATCCTGCATTGCAAGTATCTACCGGAGGTGAATTCACGGAACTCCAATGATGACCTATATCAGTTGATAAAAACATACCGCCATTTCTCAGGTATAAATAAATTTTATTTCCACTCGCTTTTGCTAAATTAAACTGCGAGCCCCACATATTTTGAATCCAAGCATCCCACCAATACATACCGGGTATATATGAATCCAGATAATGTTGGTATGTACTTATGCCGTCATTTGCTTTTGATGCTGAAGTAAAATGACTGGTATCGAAAGTTGCACACCCGTCTGTAGTATAATATAAACCATATTTATCAGTATAATACGGATGGTGATCATCTCCGGTACCGCCTACTAAAAAAAGCATACAATCGGAAATAGCAGGTGTGGAATAATTGTACGCATTATCAGGACAATTTTCTGATTTATTCCAATAATCAAAAATTAAACCATCGCAAATATTGCGCTCTGATTTTCCCATTAAAGGAGTAAAAGATATTTCATTAATTGTAACGTTACCTCCACTTATGACTCTTTTCCCTATTCGCGCAAAATAACCTCCCGAATACAAATCACCACCGACAATATAAGATGTTGCAGTATTATCAGAGATTAAATGTCTTGATACATTTGAAATCCACGTAAAATAACCGTTTCCCGGCGTTATGCTGTCATCATAATGCAAAGGACCCGAATTCCAATTTGTATGGTAATTCCAGCCCATCGTCCAATCTGCCATCGGGAAATAAATATGATCGTTTGGCGGTGCCCCTTCAAAAACAATATCATAA
>JAPLFI010000149.1 GCA_026390755.1 Ignavibacteriota bacterium | reverse complement strand
GTTGCTTTTCAAAGAGTTCTTATTGCATGATACAATTGCGAAAACGAGAATCAGCAGTACAACAATCTGTTTTTTCATAATTTTGTCTTTTAAGAATTTTGTTTAATATATTTTAATATGTCTTTTTCCGAAGGAACGTTTATTGAGTAAACAAGTTTTTCGTTTATTACTAAACCGGGTGTCATAAGAATTCCATATTTTGCGATTTCTTTGATATCATCAACCTTAATTATTTCGGCATATATCTTATTACTTATTACAACCTCTGTAACTTTCTTATGAAGTTTCTCGCATCTTTTGCATCCCGAACCTAATATTTTTATAATCATTTTATAAATGATTCAATTTCCGAATCCGCATACTTGATAAATCCGTCTTTATTACCGCTGTAAGTCCAGATGCTGTCGAGGTTTTTATATTTTTCTTCTTTTGAATTTTTTTGTTTTGTCAGTATCACCGAACTGAATTTCAGATTATAATCTTTCGTGAAATGCTCGTTCTCTGAATTTTCTATGTTCAGCGGGACGAACTTTATTTCAGGGTTTGATTTATATTTCGTTACAAGTAATTCTTTTGTGCAATTTTCTATATTGATACAGCTTTCGCACCTCGCCGTCGGGTGGAAATAATACATCGTGTATGATACACCGTTTTCGTTTTTATTTTCCTGTACTTTTTTCGTGCCCGTTGTGCAGGAAAAAAACATTATGATTAATGCAAAAAAAATTATACTGTACTTCATATTTCTAATAATTAAACTCATTTTATGCAAACACTGAATCTTTAACACTTAATCTGTTACCGGAAAATATTTTTTCTTAAACCAGAGAGCAACATTAACAAGACCTATCAAAACCGGAACTTCCACCAGCGGTCCGATAACAGCCGCAAATGCTTCACCCGAGTTTATGCCGAATACTGCCACTGCTACAGCAATTGCAAGCTCAAAATTGTTGCTTGCCGCAGTGAATGAGAGTGTTGCTGTTTTGGAATAATCCGCTCCGATTTTCTTTCCCATGTAAAACGAGACTAAAAACATTATTACAAAATATATTATCAGCGGAATCGCAATACGAACAACATCTAAAGGTATTTTTATTATAAACTCGCCTTTCAGCGTAAACATCACAAAAATTGTGAACAGCAAAGCGATTAAAGTAATCGGGCTTATCTTTGGTATGAATTTTTTGTGATACCAGTCTTTACCTTTCAGGTTAACCAGTATAAGCCTTGTCAGAATTCCTGCAATAAAAGGTATTCCAAGATAAATAAAGACACTTTCGGCAATCTGGCCTATAGTAACATTTACCGCAAATGCTTTAATGCCGAGTATGTTCGGAAAGACAGTTAAGAAAATGTACGCGTAAACAGAAAAGAATAAAACCTGGAACACAGAATTAAGGGCAACTAATCCTGCCGCATATTCCGTATCGCCTTTTGCGAGTTCATTCCATACTATGACCATTGCAATACATCTTGCAAGTCCTATTAGTATAAGTCCTGCCATGTATTGCGGATAGTCCTGCAGGAATAATATTGCAAGAAAAAACATAAGCAGAGGACCGATAATCCAGTTTTGAACAAGCGAAAGTGACAGTATCTTATAATTTCTGAATACCTTTCCGAGGTCTTCATACCTTACTTTTGCAAGCGGCGGATACATCATAAGTATTAAACCGATTGCAATCGGAATATTCGTAGTTCCGGATTGAAACGAATTCCAGAATCCGACAATTCCGGGAAAGAAATAGCCTGTAAGTACAGCCAGAAGCATAGCCGTAAATATCCAGAGTGTAAGGTACCTGTCTAAGAAAGAAAGTTTTTTAGTTATCTTTTCCATAACTGATTTATTAATATATTAAATTAAAGATATACCCCGTTAATATAATACCCACGCCCACAATTCCAAAGAAGATGAATATCATAGGCAGTTTAAGAACTTTTTTAAGAATAATTGCTTCAGGCAGTGAAAGCCCTATAACAGCCATCATGAATGCAAGCGCCGTTCCGAGAGATGCTCCTTTTTCAAGTAATACCTGAACAATCGGAATAATTCCAGCGGCATTTGAATATAAAGGTATTCCTATTAACACTGAAAGCGGAACCGCCCACCAGTTTGATTTCCCCATAATTCCCGCCATAAAATCTTCGGGTACATAACCGTGAGCAAAAGAGCCTACGCCCACGCCGATGATTATATATATCCATACTTTACCGACAATATCTTTTACTGCTGTATATCCGCTGTCAATCCTGTCCTGTAAATTAATCTTATCTTCTCCTGTTCCCTTCCTGTTACTTTTTATTTCATATACCCATGGCTCCACATATCTTTCGAGTCTCAGTTTGCCGATAATATATCCTGATATGATTGCAATCACTAATCCTGTAGATACATATATGACTGCCGTTTTCCAGCCGAAGAGTCCGAATAATAAAATTACTGCCACTTCGTTTATCATAGGCGCGGCTATAAGAAATGACAGTGTAACCCCGAGAGGAATGCCTGCTTCTACAAACCCTATAAACAGAGGAACTGCCGAGCAGGAACAAAACGGTGTAAAAATACCGAGAACTGAAGCCAGTATATTGCCCAGAAAAAGGGATTTCTTCTCTAACAGTGCGCGTGTTTTTTCGGGAGAAAAATAAGTGCGTATTATCCCCATTACAAAAACAATTATTGTAAGGAGCAACAGAACTTTCGGTACTTCGTATATAAAAAATTCTATTGACCGGGCATATCCGTCTTTAACCGAAGATAAACCAGTAATATTGTATATAACCACTGCTAATCTTTCAAGATTAAAATATATCAGAAACCATATAACAATCAACCCGGTTACAAACCACAAACTGTTTTTGTACTTCACCAGATAAGCTCTCCTCTTTACTAAATACTAAATACTAAATACCAAATTATGCTTCCTGCATCCAGTTCAGCAGTGTCGTGGCTGAAGGTAATTTACCGCTGATTTTCATTTCTCCGTTTATAACCAGTCCGGGTGTCTGCATAATACCGTATGACATAATCTCTTTTAAATCCGATATTTTTTGTATGTCTGCGTCAATATTGTTTTCAGCCGCGACATTATAACACATTTTTTCTAACTCCTTGCATCTTGCACAGCCACTTCCAAGAACTCTTACTTCTACCATATTATTATACTTTTAATGAATTAACAAATTCTTCTACTTTTATTTTTATCGCATCCCTGACTTTTGCAATTCTAAAATGTTTTTCTTCCTCTGTTCCCGTGAAAGAGGACGGGTCTTCAAATGACCAGTTGATTTTTTTTAATGCACCCGGGAAAATCGGACATCTCTGTCCCGATGCTTCATCGCATACGGTTATTACATAGTCATATCTCCTGCCTGTTTTAAAAAACTCAAAAACATCCTTTGTCTTATTCTTTGAGATATCAATATTAATTTCTGACATTGATTTTACGACAAGCGTATTAAGGATTCCCGGCTCAAGTCCTGCGCTTTCAGCAATACATTTATCATCGTGATAAGAATTTACAAAAGCTTCTGCCATTTGACTGCGTGCGCTGTTGTGAATGCATACGAATAAAACTTTCTGTTTTTCCATTAACAGCATCCCTCTTTTGGATCACAGCATGGCTGTGAAGGTTTATCAGCATAAACATTGATGCTTATAAGATTTACTCCCGATTTCTTAAACGATTCAAGTTCTTCAAGTGAAATAAATTTCAGATAAATATCATCAGGGATTTCGATAACGCGCTCTTTCTGAATCCGGAGATTTACAAACCCTGCATCTTCAATTATTCCGAGATATTCTTCTTTCTTAATCGCGCCCGATACGCATCCCGCATACAGTTCTGCGCCTGATTTGATTGATTGCGGCAGATCACCTGTAGCTACGACATCGGAAACCGAAAAATGCCCTTCCGTTTTAAGAACTCTGTAAATTTCCTTAAACGCTTTTTCTTTATCTGGAACAAGGTTTAGTACGCAATTACTTATAATAACATCAGCTTTATTTGCCGTTACAGGCATCTTTTCAATATCGCCGAAACGGAATTCCACATTATTGTATCCGAGTTTTTCTGCGTTAACCCTGGCTTTTTCAATCATTTCTTCTGTAAAATCCAGACCAATTACTTTTCCTTTTTCGCCTGTAATCGCCCTTGCTACGAACGCATCATTACCCGCGCCGGAACCGAGGTCAAGGACTGTGTCGCCTTCTTTAATGAGTGCGAACTCTGTCGGCAGTCCACAGCCAAGTCCGAGGTCAGCATCGGGATTATATCCTTTAAGCTTTGAATAATCTTCGCTGAAGATAGTATAATCAACTCCGGTACAGCTACCAACTCCGCAACAAGATGCTTCATTCACTGTTTTTGATTGATTTGCGATTTCACCGTATTTTTCTTTTACGATTTCTTTGATTTTTTTTGAATTTTCCATTGTATTATATTTTTATGATTAACGAAACATCTTTACTACGATTTACAGCAAAGTATGTTTCGGTCGGTACATTTAGTGATTTTTCTGTCATTGATTACGGTTTCATCATTTTCAATCTGAAGTGATACGAAAAGCATAGCATTTGAAACAAGGGCGTTAGGCGGGTCAGGATTTGTTTTGTAATTTATCCATTTTCCATCCTTCCAGTCCGTTATAAAACCTGCTTCGCGAAGGATACTAAGGTGTTTTGAGACTGTTGATGTAGCAAGCTGAAGTGCTTCGCGTATTTCGCATACGCATAGCGGCTTTTTCTGCAGCATTTTTATAATCCTTATTCGACTGCTGTCGGAAAGGGCTTTGAATATTTTTTCCTGAAGTTTAAGCATTTATATTTCGTTATTTAACGAAATATAGTAATGTTTTATTAAAAGTGCAATATAATTAATTCGTATATTCGCGGGAACGAATTACGTTTTAAATAAATTACAATTGATATATTATTTCATAAATTAAACATACAACTATGACAATAGGACAAATCTTAGCCGGTGAGCTTCAGCATGAAGCGGCGGCAACAAAAAAAATGTTCGAACTCCTGCCTTTTGACAAAGCAACTTGGAAACCTCACGAAAAGAGTATGACACTCGGGCATCTTGCAAGCCATATAGCAGAGCTTCCTTTATGGATAAGCTTAACTGTTGAAATGGATGAACTGGATTTTTCGAAATTTGATTACAAGCCAAGTGACGCGAAAACCACTGAAGAGTTAATTGCAAAGTTTGACGAGAGTATGAAAAAAGCAGTAAATGCTCTATCGAATTGCAGTGATGAGGAAATGATGAAAAACTGGACGTTGCGCAACGGAGAAACGGTATATTTTACTATGCCGAGAGCACAGGTTATGAGGGGGATGAACTATAATCATTTATTCCACCACAGAGGACAACTGAGCGTTTATCTAAGGATGTTGAATGTACCTCTTCCTGCGGTTTACGGTCCGACGGCAGATGATACATCCGGTATGGGATAAATTAACAACTATCTGGATATATCAAAGCAGGATTAGGAAAGCTCTATGCGGATTCATAGAACTATAATCTGAAATGGAATAACCTTTCCGTAAAATGTTGTTTATTTTAGTTGAACCTTATAATATAGATTTCTATATTGCAGTATCGTACAAAAAAAAATAAAAATATTATATTATGAAAATCAAACAAATATTTGCGCAGGAAGTGCTTGATAGCCGTGGGAATCCAACGGTAGAAGCCGAAGTAATACTTGAAAACGGCATCACAGGCAGGGCAATTGTGCCATCAGGAGCATCAACCGGCGAACGCGAAGCGACTGAATTACGAGACGGTGATAAAAACCGTTACGGCGGGAAAGGGGTTTTAAAAGCTGTTGAAAATGTAAATACAGTAATAGCCGGTGCGCTTATTGGTATGAATTCCGGTGAGCAGGAAGCTATAGATAAACGAATGATTGAGCTTGACGGAACAGCCAATAAATCAAAACTCGGGGCAAATGCCATTCTTTCCGCATCTTTAGCCGTCGCGAAAGCCGAAGCCTCTAACAGGAGTATCCCGTTATTCACTTACCTTGGGGGAGATAAAGCAACTATCCTGCCTGTTCCGTGTATGAATGTGATAAACGGAGGGGCGCACGCGGATAATAACGTCGATTTTCAGGAATTTATGATTGCACCTCATAATGCAGCTTGCTTTGCAGAATCAATCAGAATGGTGATAGAGACTTTTCATGTTTTGAAAAGTATTCTTAAGTTAAAAGGATATAGCACCGGAGTAGGCGACGAAGGAGGTTTTGCTCCGAATTTCAAATCGAATGAAGAAGCAATTGAAACTATTGTTGAAGCAATAATAAAAGCCGGATATAAACCCCATGAAGATATTTCAATTTGTCTTGACCCTGCTTTGAGCGAAATGTGGGATAACGGAAAATATGTATTTTCTAAATCAGATAAATCCGAAAAAACACCCGAACAAATGGTCGAACTCTGGAAAGACTGGGTAAATAAATATCCTATTATTCTTCTTGAAGACGGATTGGCTGAAAACGACTGGACAGGATGGAAACTGCTGACGCAGGAATTAGGCGGCAAAATTGAACTCGTCGGTGATGATATTTTTTGTACTAATCCTAAGATTTTACAGAAGGGAATTGACGAAAAAGTTGCAAATTCTATATTAATAAAGTTAAACCAAATTGGTACTTTAACAGAAACACTGCAAACTATTCAACTGGCAAAAAATAACAACTATAACTGTTTTATTTCACACCGTTCCGGTGAAACTGAAGATACAACTATTGCCGATCTTACGGTTGCTACAGGCGCCGGAGATTTAAAAACCGGTTCAGGGTGCAGAAGTGAGCGTATTGCGAAGTTCAATCAACTTCTGCGCATTGAAAGAATACTTGGTGATAAAGCAATATTTGCAGGAAGAAAAGCGTTCAAAAATCAATTAATTAATTAAGTATTCATTATATACCTGCGGCAGGTAATATGTACGGTATGGGATAAAAGATGAATTTATTTGTTTGCTGTCAGAGGGAGTGAGAAGGTAAAGGCAGTGCCTTTGCCTTCGGTACTCTCGGCGTATATAGTTCCGTTGTTACGATTTACAACTTCTTTACATAACGTCAGACCAAGCCCTGAACCTTTTTCCTGTTTTGTTCCTTTCGTTGAGAAATACAATCCATGAGCGAATAATAAATCGAGATTCTCCTTGTTTTCCGACACCGTTATCAGCAATCGTAACATGCAGGTTGTCGCCTTTTTCCAGAACAGAGATGCGAACTTCTCCGCCCTCTTTAGAAAATTTAACTGCGTTAT
>JAPLFI010000222.1 GCA_026390755.1 Ignavibacteriota bacterium | reverse complement strand
ATTGCAGCGGCATCAGTATCGCATACTCACTCGTGTCCTTATATTTATTCTTTTGACGGGACTAAATACATATATGACGCTGAGCCGCTCGGAGGGGTTATATGCGAAGGTCTTATGCGAACGGACTATTCACGCCTTGAGCATCTTGCACCCGATACGCAAGGCAAATTCAAGTTATTAATCAGGAATGAGAACGACGAACAACAGTTCCTTGATGAAATTAAACTTCTTTCAGTAAGTCATAATAAGGGCAGTTTTGTAACCCCAAATCCGGAGGGTGAATTCTTCGAATATAAAAATGTCAACCCGCCTGTTTCGGTGACAGATGAAAGCGGGAAAGACATTACTAAATTCCTGTCTGAAAAGGACGATATTAAATGGCAAACAGATTTGCAGAGTGCGGCTTTATCGGTTCCGAATTCGGGAAAACACACACTGAAGTTTAAATTTAAAAAACCCGACGGAGCGAAGAGCGCGCTGATATTCTTCAACGGCGGTACGGCGCTCTGGGGTTCGGGAATGGTGAAATCTATGCTTGAACTGCGCGGTGATAAAGTGGATGACTGGTATAAAAGCGTGAACGAAGGGGGTGAAGAATTCTTAAAGCTTTACAGTTTTATGGAGCGCGAAGAACTTTTCTTTCTGAAAGTCAATTTGCTGGAAAACGGTAAATACACTGTTAAAACATACATCCCCGGCGGCGGTCCGAAAGTTGACGAAGATAAAATCATACGGCTTCCGCTTGAAAATGTATCGGGCGAGTATATTGAATTTACACTGAATCCTCCTGCTGGATACTGGAAGATTGACCAGATTGGAATGATTTTCGATTATGAAATTGCCGGAAAAGAAAATATACAAACAATCAATGCATCATTCGGTAAAGACCAGGACGGTAATGACATTACATCGTCATTAAGTAAAAAAGACAAGGATTATTACCGTATGCCGCTTGTGGGCAACAAGTCAGATTTATATTTCGATGTTCCCGCAGGATTTGACAGAACAAAAAACGAAATATTCCTTAAGACAACAGGATGGTATGAAGTGAATATTGATAAAACGAAACCCGAGCAGATGGATTTAATATCGGAAATAATGAGCACACCGGGGAAAATTATTGATTATTCGATGTCGCTTTACAATTTAAAACTGAAAGAACTGACCGAAGCACAAAATAGAGAAACGAGCAGATAATCAAGTTGATATTTAAAACAATTAGGCTGTATTATAATATTGAATAGATAACAAAGAAGTTACACAGAGGTCACAGAGAAAACACAGAGTTACACAGAGAAGAACTTCCTGAAATAAATTCAGGACAAGGTTTTGACACGAATTAACACTAATTTGTTCAAATTACACGAATTTAAAAAATAACTTTTTTAGAATAAAAGCTAAAAACAATTATTGAAAATTTAAAAAGGAGTTTAATATTTTGAAAATTAAATCGGCTATATTCATTATTGCATGCGCGTTATTCTTATTTACAGGCACTGCCGGAGCACAGCAGGACAGCACTGTAAAAAAATATATCATCAATAAAGACACTGTAGAGATCGGGACGTATTACATTATTTATCTACCGGATTATAAGTCTTATCTCGGAAAAATTACGGCAGTAAATAACAAAACCATCCTTGTTTATTCGGACGGCGAGCTGATGACAATAGATAAAATGGACATTGTTAAAATTGAAGACGTTAAAACGGGGTTATTTGAACTGAGCAACAGGTCTAAGAATCAGTATAAAAACAAACTATTCTGGTCTTTCGGAGCCGGATACGCTTTCAGAGCTAAAGGCAATAACAGCAGTTCTTACGACAGTTATGAAAACGGGTTTAACTTTCACACAAATTTACTCGTGACATTAAGCAATAATTTCGGCATACGTACGGACTTAGATTACATACATTTTCCCGGGAAAGATTACAGCTATAATAACTACGGTGGGTCCGGATATATTATTTCTTATACAGGGGGTTCCGCTAATACTTTTTTAATAAAGTTTAATCTGGCTTTGGGGAGTCTGCATCACAAGGAACCTGTCAATTTCTGCGCATTGCTCGGCCTCGGAACCGGCGCTTATTTCAGAACCGGCAGAACGAGCACGGATAACAGCATTATATACGGATATTCAAGTTACACATATTCGGGACAAACAGATTTTACCATAGGCGCTTCTGCCGGATTCAATGTCAGTTTCAGGCTTTCGGATAAACTCAGATTTTACGTCGAGCCGCAGGCGAATGCCTGGTCCGGAAATTATCCGAATTTTTATATTATCAAAACAGGAATTACATTATTGGGTAATTAAAAATAGTCAATACCCGGTGAGATTCAGGTGTCCTGTACAAATCCTGTGTAAATACGACATGACTGAAATCAGCGTTGAAATTCTCGCTTTAAATCAATAATTTTGAACTGTTATCAGCAAAACTGAATAAAAAATGAAAAACAAACATATACATTTAGTATTTTTACTTTTACTCACCGCACTGGCGGCAACAACGGGCTGTGGGAAGAGAGAACTCAGTTCATCGGATGCGCAGTCCATAATGAAATCCAAGATATATTCCGAGATAGATGCAATAAAAATGCAGAACGGGAACACATATCTGAATCCGCTGATAATTACCAAACCGGAATTTCAAAAACTCAAAGATGCGATTTACTGGGATTATGACATTGAAGTAACTTCTCTTCAGAAAATCAACGATACATTAGTTAAAGCCGATTATAAAATACTCGCGAAGCCAAAAAAAGATGAAATGGAAGACTGGATTGCCGCACTCGAAAAATTAAAGACACGTGCGGTGAATTTTACCGGCAAAGACACATCCATTATGGGACAGAAAACGGTTGCTTATACCGATAATGCAGACGGTCATATATTCTACCTGTCTCTCGACAAATTCAGTGCGCCGGCGGACAGAACGGTTTACAATTCGGAAGAATGGCTTCAGCTTGAAGGAATAAAAAGTTCATTCCTTTTGAGCAAAGGCGGCGATGTAAAAACAGAAGAATTCAAAGGATTTACGTTTGTATATTCAAACGGCAGTTGGCAGGCGGCAAATCCGAACGAAAGCATACTCCAGAATTAATAAATATCGCAGCTACTCACCACAGGGAACCCGGAGTTACACAGAGGATAACTATAAAAATTTAGTGCTAATTCGTGTCTAATATCTCGCCGATCAGGTAAGTTTTTGCCTTTCCGGATATTTCAATACGTTCACCCTTATAACGGCATTTAAGAAAGCCTCCGCGTTTCGAAAGCTGGCGCGCGGTAAATTCATCTTTTCCTGTTTTCCCGTTCCAGTAAGGCACCAGTGTCGTATGGGCTGAGCCTGTAACGGGGTCTTCCTCAATTCCCACACGCGGTCCGAAGAACCGCGAGACAAAATCCACTTCATTCCCCGGCGCGGTGATAATAACACCGCGGGTATTAAGTTTTTTTATTTCCCGGATATCGTAAAGGATACCGCTTATCTGCTCTTCCCGGTTGAATACAAGCAATAAATCAGTTTTCCCTTTATAGGCTTCGCGCGGAAAAGTATCGAAACACTGAAGTACATCACGCGCAGGTTCTATTCTCTCTATCTTATCGGCAGGAAAATCGAGAGTCAGAAAATCACCTTCTTTTCTCACTGATAGTATGCCGCTTTTTGAATTAAATTTTATCACTTCGCCCGTAAAATTTTCATGAGAAAACAAGACGTGAGCGGAAGCGAGAGTAGCGTGTCCGCACAAATCAACTTCAACTGCGGGAGTGAACCAGCGAATGTGATACTGCCCTGATTGATTCAATACAAAAGCCGTTTCGGAAAGATTTTTTTCCATTGCAATATTCTGCATAAGAGAATCATCGGGCCATTCATCTTTCAGAACACAAACCGCCGCAGGATTTCCCGTGAAGATCCGCTCTGCAAATGCATCCACCTGATATATTTTGATTTTCATAATTTGCCGATAAAAGTTTAAACCGAATAACAGTAACTACTCAGCGGACATAAAATTAATAACCTGAGCAGAGCATCATTTCACGAGCATCATTTTTTTAGTTTCATAGAAATCACCCGCGCGCAGAGTGTAGAAATACACACCCGATGAAAGTTCCGAGGCATTGAAATCAACGGAGTATCTTCCCGCGTTTTTAGTTTCATTCACGAGCGTCCTCACTTCCCTGCCGAGAAGATTATAAACCTTTAGCACCGTAAAACCGTTTTTAGGCAACTCATAATTTATTTTTGTTACGGGATTGAACGGATTCGGATAATTCTGATGCAGAGAGTATTTCGCGGGAAGATTATTCCCGGGATTTCCCGTCCCCACAATCATATTGGAGAATATACATAAATTCGGACGCCCTGTTGTGACGCCTGAAGATGTAGTGATATCAATGCATCCGTCGCCTGATGTTAAATCCTGATAACCGTAAATAACTTTACCGGGTGCCGATGTCGAGAAAACATAGGAATTTGTAGTAAAAGAACTATTATTAAAGCAAACTTCAATAAGCAGGTTTGAAACACCGTCCCAGAAAAACGGAGTATAAAGATCTATATATCTCCATCCCGTACCCGTAACCGAGTAAGCATCCTCATAAACGATTACCATTCCGGTATTATCAAATGCAGAGATTGTGTTTACCGAAGTGTTTTTCATTTTAATCTTAAAACCGTTCATAGTCTGCGGGACAGCTGCAGCAACATTAAACCCGATTTTAGTAATATTTCCTGCAAGTCCGCCGTTTCCTAAGATTTCAGATGCTGTATAGAGCATCTGAGTTCGTGAATCCATATAGAAAGTATAGAACGGATAACCCGCCCTTATCGTATCGCTGCCGATGCATGAATTATATGAAAATGCATCCGAACGGAGTATCGTGCCAAAGTCACCGGCGGCAAATCCTGATGACCCGGGAACACCCGATGCGCCCGGAAAATCAATGCTTTTAAGATTATTCGAACCGTAACTGTACAGAGACCATGATGTGCCGTAATTGGCAGATGATACTATCGTGCCGTTATTTCCCGCTATCCATATATTAGCAGGACTCTTCCATTCAATATGATTTAATTTTACGGCAGTACCCGTATTCGCCCTTACCCAGTTAGTGCCGCCGTTAACAGTTTTGAAAACCCGTCCGCTGTCTCCGCATACAAAACCGAGAGTGGAAGAAATAAACTTCACGCCCGAAAGTGTATCATTCATAACACTGACGTTCGTAAAATTTGCACCGTTGTTGACCGAAAACGCGCAATAGCCGTAATTATCAACAGCCCAGATTCTGTCCGTGCCATAGGCAAACACCTTTGAATCATATCCCGGCATCAGATAAACCTGTGTCCAGTTAATGCCTCCGTTCACGGTTTTCTTAATATTACCCCAGAAATCACCGAGCCATCCGGTCTGGTCATTCAGGAAATAGAGTGACTTAACGGCATAATTTGAACCTGTGGGAACCGCAGTCCAGTTCAAACCTCCGTTAGTAGTTTTGTAAACAGAGAAATTGGAATTACCGATATATCCCGTTGAATAAGAAGTAAAGAAAACGCAGAGATTATTCGTGGTCACCGGAAAACTAACTGTATTCCAGTTCAAACCTGCATTCGTAGTTTTTTTTACGACACCGTTATTACCGACGGCAAAACCGTAATTAGGGTCAACAAAATGAATACCGTTAAGATTTTCTAAAGTACCGCTGGATTGGGGAACCCAGTTTATCTGTGAAAAAAGCTGAGAGGCGATGAGCAGAGGGAAAATAAACGCCATTGTAAAAATTATTTTTTTCATTTCCGGCGAAATTTAATTATTAAAAGCTGTTACACAATTGTAACTATAATAATATTAAATGGCAATGGTTATTTAGCTCTTCAGTTGTTTTTGTCCTTAAAATGGCCTTTCGGATAAGACTGCAGGTTGTAGCCGAAATTCTCCTGCTCTTCCATCCTGCACGACCAGACAAGCTTTCCGTTCCAGACCGTCATATCGGGACATCCGTCGCACATATTCTGTCTTCCGTCTTCCATTATATCAACGGGCTGAATAATCATAACGCTCTGGTAATAGAGTTTGCTGAAAATGTTAAAAGGATTTTTAATAAAATTCACGAAAGTTTTTCGCAGTTTTTTATCGAAAACTCCCAAAAGCAGCATAGACCTCCCCTTTCCCGTCATTTTTGGAGGTGAATACGCAAGGTATCTGCCGTTGAATAAATGGTGAAATGTTTGTACTAATTCCATCGCTTTAGCACCCTGGTATCCGAATATTTTTTTCTTAGTGCCGAGCCTTCCGCTTAACAGCCATTTGAAAGATTCAGGGTCAGTTGATCCGTTAAGATAAGCACACGGCTCAAAATCCGCATATTTTGTCCTTATTAAATCAATTATTTCGGGTGCTTTAATGTCTGTTCGCTCTTCGTATTCCTCGTTATAAACGAGTTCTGCCATCGGGGCTTTTTCCGGTCCGCAGAAATATTCGAACTCGCCTTTTTTCTCTGCACGGTATAGTATAAAGACCATAAGCTGGACTATATCAATATTTTTATGAGCCCATTCAAGCATTTCAGGGATATGGTGCATAGTATCTTCGTAAACCGTGGAGTTGAACGAGCAAGATAATCCTCCTTCGTCCGCAAGCATTCTGGCATATTGATACCTCAGTTCATTGAGCTTGATTTCGTCGGCGTCTTTCCAGCCGGGTCTTCCCTGCTTGCTGTCAATATGAATCGTAAAACCGTAAACACCGGCTTTTTTGAGCTCTTTAAGCAATTCTTTCGTCAAAGCGAGGCCGTTTGTATTCAGTATAGGTTTAGACCCTGTATCTTTAATATATTTAATGATTTCGAGTATTTCCGGATGGAGCAAAGGGTCGCCGCCCGCGATGGATATGGCGTCAACTTTTCTTACTTTATTAAACAGATCTATTTCCGCTTTAACTTCTTCAAGAGATTTGTGCTTTGCCTCGTTCTTCCTGTAGCATCCATCGCAGGAGAGGTTGCATTTTGCAGTCGGTTCGAGCCATGAGATTGAGTTATCTGTCAGGCTCCATGGCAATCTGTAATAATCAAGATGATTAAGCATTTTAATATCCTAAATAAGTTTAAGGTTTGTAATAAATTGACACGAAAATACATATTTTTGCTAAGAAAATCAATTCCATATAATTGCATATTATTTCATGCGATTGCCGTATTATGGAGGCTCTTATCAGTCTTGAACGGTCGAGTAAGTTGTAAGATTACTTTGCCAGAACCATTTTACCGGTTGCTTTGAAATCTCCGGCGCGGAGCACGTAAAAATAAACTCCCGATGTTAAATCGGACGCATTGAAATCAACCGTGTATTTTCCCGCTTGCTTGTTCTCATTCACGAGCATACTCACTTCCCTGCCGAGCATATTATATACTCTCAGACTCACGAATTGATTCGCGGGCAGTTCATAACTTATTTTCGTAACGGGATTAAACGGATTAGGATAATTCTGATGTAATTTGTAATCAGCAGGCTGTAACTTATTATGTGCTATGCCGCCTGTGACAATCCAGCCTATGTTCGTATCAATTATATTAGTATAATTTTCATTTATAATCTGACGGAAATCGTTGCAGAGATAACGTTTCAGGAACATGCTCGTTCTTAGCTGAATATACGGTATCGGATAAAAATTTTCATGACCTCCGCCCGGTACGTAATTAAGCTCTAAAGGAACTACAATAGTTCGTAATCTTTTTGTTATTTCCTGAGCACCCTGCGTCCCGACATAATTCGGACATGAATACGCATAACCGGTACCGTAAGGGACATTAGGATCCGCCGTACCGTGGAACATCAGAGTCGGAACGGCATTAGACGAGCGGGTGAAATTTGAATATACAATAAATGATGTATCGAGAATTCCGCCGGAAGAACTTAATATACTTTTTACTTTGAAAGAAGATGTATAACCGTTCGTTGCAGTATTCAATCCTCCGAGTTCATTCACTATATTCGGATAGTACATAGTAAAATGCTGTTCGGTGGCATAAGAAACCAGCAGGCTTGTCACTGCTCCCGCGCTGATTCCGCCCGAGAACATATAAGCAGTGTCAATTTTATACAGGTCAGCATTAAAAGCGAAATAT
>JAPLFI010000135.1 GCA_026390755.1 Ignavibacteriota bacterium | reverse complement strand
TCTGCCTGTGCAATTAACCCTTTGAGCGATTTGTATAAGACTCAGGTATTCGCGCTTGCCCGTCATTTCGGAATTCCGAAACAAATCATAAGTAAAAAACCGTCGGCTGACCTGTGGAAAGGGCAATCGGACGAAGAAGAAATGGGGATAACTTACTCCGAGGTTGATAAATATCTGTATGATAAAACGGATTTACGCCGCTCTAAGGGAGAACTGTTAAGAGCGGGGTATAATGAAGAATTCATGGAGAAAATTGATTCGATGATGATACGGAATGAATTTAAGCGCAAACTGCCTGTGACAACTAAAATTACATTTTAGGTAAGTTATAATTCCTTTTTAAATGACTTATATGCGTAAATATTTATATTTCACAATAGAAGTTGTACTGATAATTATTCTTATCCAGTTCAACCTCCGGTCGCAAATAAACGAATACCGGAACGGAGTTGTCAGTTCGGCTGATGAACTGGCTTCGGAAGTCGGGATAAAAATTATGCAAAACGGCGGCAACGCAGTTGATGCCGCAGTCGGTGTCGGATTTGCTCTTGCAGTAGTTTATCCTCAGGCGGGAAATATCGGCGGCGGCGGATTTATGGTTATTCGCCTCGCGGACGGACGGGAACTTACGATTGATTACCGTGAAACTGCTCCTATGCTTTCTACACGTGATATGTATCTTGATGCCGGCGGGAATCCTGTTGAAGGGCTGAGTACGCTCGGACATCTTGCCTGCGGAGTTCCGGGTTCGGTTGCGGGATTGCTGTACGCACTTGATAAATACGGTACTATGAGCCGCTCTGATGTGATGAAATACGCGATTGAAATCGCAGAAAACGGATTCGGCATTCATAAACGTCTTGCGGCAGGACTTAATGATGCCCAGGCGGATTTCAAAAAGTTTGAAAGCACAATGAAAGTATTCGGCGGGAAATGGAGGTCCGGCGATAAACTTGTGCAGAAAGACCTTGCGGCTGTCTTGCAATCAGTTTCTGATTTCGGACGTGACGGATTTTACAAAGGATGGGTTGCCGATATGATTGTTAGAGAAATGAAACGCGGCAACGGAATTATTTCTTATGGCGACCTTGAATCATACAAACCCATAGAGCGAAAACCTATAAACGGAAAATACAAAGGATACGATGTCGTAACAATGGGACCTCCGTCGAGCGGCGGGATATGCCTGCTTTATCTTCTTAACATCGTTGAAAATTTTAACGGCTCTTTTGAGCGTGGGACCGCATTATATTTCCAGTTGCTTGCCGAATCTATGAGGCGGGTATATGTCGACCGTTCTGAATATATGGGCGATATGGATTTTGTTAAAGTACCCTTTGAACAGTTAATTTCAAAGCCGTATGCGCTCGGCAGGTTTAAAGAAATTGTTCCCGGTACTGCGACTCCTTCAACTAATGTTAAGCCCGGCGACCCTTGGGGCAGGGAACATAAAGAGACAACTCATTATTCTGTTGCAGACGGGAACGGAAATATTGTATCGGTAACAACCACACTGAACGATACTTTCGGGAATTCGCTTGTGGTTGACGGAGCCGGATTCCTGCTTAATAACGAAATGGATGATTTTTCTATCAAACCTGGAGTTCCGAATATATACGGACTTGTGGGGAATGAAGCCAATGCGATTCAGCCGGGTAAGAGAATGCTGAGTTCAATGACACCGGCTATACTAATGAAAAATGGAAAGCCGTTCTTAGTTATCGGTTCTCCGGGCGGAGGAAGGATAATTACCGCAGTGCTACAAACAATCCTGAATGTTATTGATTACGGGATGCCGCTTGATACAGCCGTGAAAACAGGGCGGATACATCATCAGTGGCTGCCTGATATTGTTTATTTTGAGCGCGGGGCGATTGAAACTAATGTGCAAAAGGAACTGAAGGCAATGGGGTATGAACTCCGGCAGAACGAAAGTTTCGGGCGTATAGACGCAATAATTTTCAATAACAACGGAACGATGTCAGGTTTCTCCGACAAGCGCGGATACGGAAAAGCTCTCGGATATTGATATCAAAACTAAAATTGAAAATGAAAAAAAATAATCTTCCTGTATTTAAAAAAGGCGTTTTAACGTTAATATTTTCGTTATTAATATTCCAGCCCGCATTTCCTCAGACAATCGTAAAAAAGGATTCATTAAAGAAATCCACGACCGGATTTACGAAATCGAATCCGGTAAAACTGACATCTTTCATATTACCTGCCGCGATAACGATTTACGGGTTAACGACGATTGACGATAACGGATGGCCGCTCAGCAGTAAGGAAGTTTATGACTGGAGGCAGAAGCATTATGCTGATTTTTATACAGGTGTTGATGATTACCTGCCCTTCGTTCCCCTTGCCGCAGCTTATGGAATGCAGTTTGCGGGCTTGAAGGCACGGGATAATCTGAAAGACATGACTCTGATTTACGGAGCGGCGTATATTATATCCATGGGTTCAACGCAGGGACTGAAAATTATAACAAATAAAGCCCGTCCTGACGGAAGTGAAAATAATTCATTCCCGTCTGCCCATACGTCGTTTGCTTTCACTTCTGCGGATTTGCTGTATCTCGAATACGGCGAAAAATATCCGCTCGTAGCGGCGGCAGGATACTTTACTGCGGCGGCAACCGGAATACTGAGAATCATGAACAACAAACACTGGTTCGCGGATGTAGTGGTCGGCGCCGGACTTGGAATGATTTCATCACGTCTCGCATATTACGGTTATTACGCACTATTCAAAAAAAAAGACAGCAGTAAACAGGTTTCGTTTATAATATCTCCCTGGTATGATTCCAACGGCCTGAAACTTAATATCAGCGGCGTTCTGTTCTGAACCGTAACATGACTTATTTATATGTAAAAAAAATAACTTTTATTTACAATATTACTTAAGTAGATTTATGTAAATGTAAGAAGAAATGACGCTGTTGTTACTACATAAATATTTTACTAATACTGCTAATCTGAATAACCGGGCATCCGGGTTTTATTTGCCTTATCGTAAATCTGAACAAATCCTTTTTATAAAATTCTTTAATCAAAAAAAATGAACAAGAAAATTTTTACAACTTTAGCAATAATCTGTCTGTTTGCTGTTTCATTTACTTTCCCCGGTGATAGGACGGAAACACAATTGCTGAATAACGTAGTTGTTCAGTTCGTAACAACTAACGGTTACGGCAATAATCTTTTTATAGATAATTTCAATATCGGCAGTCAGTATTTAAACGACCTCGCGCTGAACAGTTTAAATATTACCGATAAGAATTATCTTCTGCCCGGTCAGACTTCAACGAAAGTCCAGCCCGCCGCTTTTATTACAAACACCGGCAGAAACGCCTCTTCCGGCGCTACTATAACACTTATAGTCCCCGGAACATCTTATAACAATACGCAGAGTATTCCCGCGTTGAATATGGGATACACGGCAAATGTTACCTTCGATTCGCTGGAATTCAGTCTGAACACACCGAAAAATGTTAAAGTGTATATAAACTGGGCGGCTGATCAGAATAAATCAAACGATTCACTATTCAGGGAATGCGTATTTCTGCCGGGCGTGAAAAGGAAGGTACTGTTCGAAGCATACACAAGCACAACCTGCGCTCCGTGCGCTTCGCAGAATCCGTCACTTGACGCTTTCGTACAGGCAAGATTTGATACCGTGGTTGCGATTAAATATCATGTATGGTGGCCGTCACCCGGCGACCCGATGCACATGGCAAACGTTAATCAAACCAGCGTCAGAACTTATTATTACAGCATTACTTCGGTTCCCTGTCTTCAGGTTGATGGTGTAATACAGCAGGTAAGCGGATATACTACGTTATCCAATCTGCTCAATCCTTATAATGCAAGATTATCAAAAGGCTCGCCGCTTACTGTGTCTGTAACAGATACGAGGATTGCGGGAGATACAATTAAATCAAATGTGACTTTGACGGTAGTTTCTCCTCTTTCGAATCTGGCCGATTACAGATTGCGTGTAATGGCGATTGAGAGAAAAATAACATATCCCACTGCTCCGGGATCGAACGGTGAAACCATATTTTATGACGTATTCAGGAAATCATATCCGTCAACTTACGGAACATCAATACCTCTGACGCCCGGTACATATAATTATGAATTTAAGTATAAACGCGAATCAAACTGGGTTGATTCCATGATTTATACTGCCGTATTCATTCAGGACGAAGTATCGAAAGACGTTGTAAATTGTGCAAAGGCAAGGAATTATTATGTTGATAACGTAAAAGCTCCGGTAGTGCAGAATACTGCTGACATTAAAAATGAAGTCTGCCTTAATCCTGAGTCACCGGTTATGCAGACGGACGCAGGATTCTTTTATGAAGGATTCGAAAACATGTTCCCGGCACCCGGATGGAGTATCATAAACCCGGATGACGGAATAACGTACATGAAAGTAACCACCGCGAACGGACCGTCTTATGTAGGAAGCAGTTCACTAAGGATGAGATTCTTCAATTACACTGATATCGGACAGGTGGACTATCTCAATACTAAAGCATATAATGACATTGACCTTAACGACTCGTTAAAATTCGACTGGGCTTACGCCGTAAGACCCGGATTCACTGACAGGATGCAAGTAAAAGTATCAACAAACGGCGGAACCACTTACCCGTTTATTGTATTCGATAAATCCGGAGCGGCTCTGGCAACAGCTCCCTCGAATGCATCGGCATTTACTCCGACGGCAGGGCAGTGGCTGACGTTTAAAGGAAGAATAGGCGATATACTCGTCGGAATGAATAATATTGAAGAAACGCCTTTGACATACAGTCTTGGACAGAACTACCCGAATCCGTTCAACCCGGTTACAAATATTTCTTATACATTGAAGGATAGAACGAATGTAACTATTCGTGTTTATGATTTAACGGGTAAGGAAGTAGCAGTATTAATGAATGAAGTTAAGAGCGCCGGTAATTACACCGTTAAGTTTGACGGAATAAATCTTGCTTCCGGTGTTTATATATATACACTCAAAGCAGGAGATTTCTCCGCCTCAAAGAAAATGATAATGCTAAGGTAAATATTTTCTTTTAGTGAAAAAAGGGCTGTCAGTTTGTACAGCCCTTTTAAAAAGGCATTGCAGAGAATAATATTTCACGTTGATATGGACGCATTCTTCGCCTCGTGCGAAGAGGCGGTTAATCCTTTGCTGAAGGGTAAACCGCTTATTGTAGGCGGCACGAAACTGGACTTGCGCGGTATAGTAAGCTGTCCGAATTACATCGCCCGCAAGCGGGGTATAAAGACTGCAATGCCTATACTGAAAGCCATTCAGCTTGCGCCCGACGGCAATTTTATACGCGGAACACGCGGACTGTACGGTAATTATTCAAAGAAAGTCCGTGAAATATTTTGTAAATACACTCCGCTCGTGGAGCCTGTCAGCATTGACGAAGCGTATCTCGATGTCACTCAGGTGCTTCTGCCTTTTAAAGGCGACTACCGGCGTCTTGCATCGGAACTGAAAAATGAAATCAAAGATACGCTCGGTATAACGTGTTCCGTAGGAATATCTTCCAACAAAGTTTGCTCAAAGATTGCATCAAAACAAAATAAACCCGACGGAATCACTCTTGTGCCTTTCGGCAGGGAAAGCGAATTCCTCGCCCCTCTGCCTGTGGAGAGTATTCCGGGTGTCGGTAAAGCAACCTTCAAAAAACTCAGCAAATACGGTATCGTTACAATCGGCGATTTACTTAAATACAGCGAAGAATTTTACGAAAACGAAATAGGGAGTTACACTTCCCATCTGCTGAAAGTTGCAAAGGGAATT
>JAPLFI010000272.1 GCA_026390755.1 Ignavibacteriota bacterium | reverse complement strand
GGCTGCCATTCTCCGTCTTTCCTCGAATAGTCGAGATAAAGCATCGAAGCAACTGCGTCAACGCGCAGTCCGTCAATATGGAACTTGTCCATCCAGAAAAGCGCGTTTGATATGAGAAAATTTATTACTTCGTTCCTTCCGTAATCGAAAACGAATGTCCCCCAGTCCATGTGGTAACCTTTTTTCCGGTCCTGGTAAGCATATAACTGTGTGTCGTCAAAATTCGCGAGACCGGATGCGTCAGTCGGGAAGTGAGCCGGAACCCAGTCGAGCAGTACACCGATATTGTTCTGATGACAAAGGTCAACAAAGAACATGAAATCCTCCGGCGTACCGAACCTGCTCGTCGGCGCATAGTAATTGCTGACCTGATATCCCCATGACTGGTCAAGCGGATGCTCCATTACAGGCATCAGCTCAATATGCGTGTATCCCATCCTCTTAACGTATTCAACCACATCTACGGCAATCTGCCTGTAATTAAGGAATCCCCAGTCGTTCGGGAATTCGGAGTTGTAATAATCTTTTTTCCACGAACCGAGATGAAGTTCATAAACGGACATAGGACTGTTCTGAAAATTTGAGTTCGCCCTGCCCGTCAGCCAATCACCGTCATTCCATTTATATCTGTCAATATCATACACAATCGAGCCTGTCTGCGGTCTCACTTCGGAATAAAAAGCATAAGGGTCTGATTTCATAAAGACATGTCCGTCAGCGGATTTCAGAGCGAATTTATAAACCGTACCTTCCGTAAGACCGGGAATGAAAAGCGCCCAGACACCCGAGCCGTTTATATTCTGCATCGGATACGTACCCGGAGTCCAGTAATTAAAATCACCGTTAATGCTCACGGCCTGTGCATTCGGTGCCCAAACGGCAAATTCAACCCCCTTTACACCGTTTTTAATCTTTAGTTTCGCGCCGTATTTTTCGTACGACTTGAAATAATTCCCTTCACCCATAAGGTAAAGGTCGAAGTCCGTAATATCGGTTGAATATGAGTAAGGGTCGTCAATTTCATGCGGATATCCTTCGGGATATTTTACTATAAGCTTATAAGAAAATGCTTCGCTTACGTTTTTGTATGTGATTTGCCAGAACCCTTCGTGGGCGAGCTGTTTCATCACAGTTTCCTTGCGCGTATCAATCAGCGGCTTGATTTTCACTTCGACAGAATTCGGAAACCAGCAGTTAATGAAGTATTCCTTTTTTTCGGGAATATAATGCGGACCCAGTATATCGAACGGATTAATGTTTTCAAAATTTATAATCTTCGAGAGATTATCTTTCGTAAATTTCCTGAACGTAATCATTATTATTGTTTAATTTATTCTTTATTTACAACAAAATTTATTGATAAAAATTCGACTTAAATTACTGTAAATTAACAAAAAAGGCTGTCAAGTGACAGCCTATTTTCCGATATAAATACTGAAATCAGTACTTTCAGAAACGACAAATGTCCTTATTTGATTAGCATCATTTTTTTCGTCTGAGAAAAATCGCCCGATATCATGCGGTAAAAATAAACTCCGGTTGTAAGGTTTGCTCCGCTGAAATCATAACTGTATTCACCAGCTCTTTTGAATTCGTTTACTAACACCGCAACTTCCTGACCTACCATGTTATATACTTTAATCGAAACAAAAGCATCTTTTGGAATCTGATACTTTATATTCGTTACGGGATTGAAAGGATTCGGGTCGTTTTGCGATAGCTTATACTCCGACGGCAATATAGTGATTGGTTCCTGAACCCCGGTCGGCAGTCCGATAATCGCCGTCATAGTGCTGAGCGATGTCCCGTCGAGCCTTATCCAAATCGGTCTCACTACTCCGTTATAAGCGGTAATATTAGTGTAATCACCGAAAAATGTCGATGACGAAGGCACAAAAGATGAACTGCTAATCACTTCCTCCGTGAATGAAACTCCGCCGTTTGTTGACTTCGCCATGTAAAAGTCGGTTGCATTGCCGGTCGTGTTTCTTCTGTCATAATATACTATATATATTACGCCTGTCTTCTGATCAACCGTCATCCACGTGAAAAACTGTTCCCTGTTTGTGTTGTCTGTGTTTACTATCAACGGCGCGCTCCAGTTCAGTCCGCCGTTCGTCGAGCGCGCAAATTTAATATCGTGATTGTTCGGTCCTGAACTGTCAGCCCAGTTGATGTAAACATTTCCCCTGTTGGTTCCCGTGCTTATATCACAGCATGTAATAGGCATTCCGTTGCTGCGTTGAATGCCGCCTATAATAAAATCCCATCCGCCCGGCTGGTCTGCGACGTAAATATCATTATCAAGCCATGTGTTTCCCGCGTCAGTAGATTTATCAAAGAAAATTCCGAATTGCGAATTCCGTATTTTCGGACCCGACCACGCAACGTAAATTTCCCCGTTGGGTCCGACTGCCGGTACGGCGCCTTCAACCGTATTATCCTCGTCAACACAGTCGCCGCCGAGTTTATTTATACGTTTTGCCGTTCCGCTTCCGAAATTCACCCACGTCAATCCGCCGTCGGTTGACTTCGAAAACAGTATGTTTGAACTATCAAGCTGGTTTGATGTGCCGTAACTATCGAACTGCGTCCAGGTAACATATATATTGTTATTCCGCGGGTCAACAACTGCCCATTCTTTATCCTGCTCTTTCGGAGGATTAAAATATGTAAAAGAACCGGGATTGTTAAAACTAACTCCGCCGTTCGTTGACTTCTGACAAACAATTCTATCTATCCAGTATCCCGGTGAAATTGTCGTATTTGCAAGATGGAAATAATAAAAATGTCCGAGCGTATCAACAATTATACAAGGATCGCCCCAAACTCCCCATGATGAATTTGTTAAGCTGTAGCGTGTCCAGTTAAATCCGCTGTTTGTTGAATAATAAACCGAACTGATATTTGCTCCTCCGACAACCTGATTCAGATTTTTCGGATTAATACAAATTGACGGTTCATTCGGAGAATTTGCCGTACTTATTGTGATATTGGTATATTGTGCGAAACCAACAGCTGTGGAGATAAATAACAAGACTAACAAAAATAATTTTCTCATATTTTTTGATTTATCATATAAAATCCTAATAATTTATGATAATTGAAATTGAAAAATTAAATCTCAATAATTATAGTGCTAAATTACATAGTATTAAGCGTTTGCCTGATTTCCGAAATGCGCCCGCCGTCATCTTCTTTCTCTAAACGCACTTCAATAATTAACCTGTCTTTATTATTCGCGATACTGAATTTACCGCTTTTTGTTGTTGACATTTTGTTTATCAGTTCGCCGAAAAAATTTCCCTGAAATATACTGTGCGTTTTATCCCGCGGGAAATACATCTGCATCTCTTTTCCGGTGACTGTTATTTTCTCAAGCCCTGTTTCCGTTGCAATAATTTTTATTCCGATTACCTTTAAAAGGTTTCGGGTGCCATCTCCGAATGGTCCGAACCTGTCGCGCAGTTCGTCTGATATCAGTTCCAGTGATTTGTTATCTTTAACTTCATACAACCGTTTATAAACATTCAGCCTTTCAACATTGTTTTGTATGTATTCTTCCGATATATATGCGTTAAAATCATTCTCAATAATCGTGGAAACGGATTCCGCTTTTTTTCTTATTTTTTCATTCAGCCGTTTAAGCGAGGTTTCTTCTTTGAACAATTCCTTAAACTCTGTATCCTTCAGTTCAGCTACAGCCTCTTCAATTATATCCATGAAT
>JAPLFI010000143.1 GCA_026390755.1 Ignavibacteriota bacterium | reverse complement strand
CGTTTATTTTAAAACGGAGTGAAGCATACAGCTGAGTGCTTATTGACGATTTGATTAACAAAGTCCCGGAAGAGCCGTATCGTATGTTTACATCTTCAGCCGAGTATCGCCTTATACTCCGTCAGGATAACGCTGATCTGCGTCTGATGGAAAAGGGATATTCGCTCGGACTCGTTGAAAAGCGCTATATGGATATAACTAAACAAAAACGCGAACTGATTGCCGATACTGTAAAACTGTTTAAAACGAACACTCTCAGTCCGAATGCAGTGAATAATTTACTCGAATCAAAATCTTCAACTCCGCTTTCGCAAAACGAATTTATTTCAAACATACTTAAACGAAACGAAGTTAATATTCACGAACTCGTTTCTTTGTTCTCGTCATGCGCCGCGCTCAAAAACAATGAATTGATATTACGCATTGCGGATAATGAGGAAGTCCTGCGCCAGGTGGAAATAGACATAAAATATGACGGGTACATAAAACGGCAGAACGACCAGATTGACCATTTCAATAAAAACGAAGGACTGCGTATTCCGCCCGAATTCAAATACGAAAGAATAAAATCACTTTCAACCGAAGCGCTCGATAAACTCAAAAAAATCCGCCCCGCTTCCATCGGTCAGGCAAGCCGCATCGCCGGAGTTAATCCCTCCGACGTTTCAGCAATACTTATCTACATGCGCGGCTGAGGTAATACCATAAAGATATATGGAGAGTAGGGCTTTTCTTTAATAGGCGTAATTCAAAATTACAATTTCCTTGGACCAAAGAATTTATCGCCGTTATAGTGAATTAAATGATGAGGTGTTTCTGCAATCCAAACTTCTGTTTCCCATGCAATATTTAGAATGTGCCGTTTGAATTCTGTGAAATCAGGAAATGCCGACACATAAATTTTTCCGGCAGGGCAAGCCATAAAATTTTTTTCCATTTCGATTATCCTTTTCGGAGAGACAGGTCCGTGAGAAGTTACCGCCTCTATTAGGAATAACCAATTCTTGTCTTCCTGATACAGAATAATATCCGGTAATTTACTGTGCTCGTCGAAAGAAATATTTAATTTTTTTAATAAAGTTTTATCGTAATAAAGACTTTTATTTTCGGTGTCGCCCAAATACACAACAGTTGAGTTTTCGGCGAAGCGGGGAGCAAATTCACTTATCACGGCAACTTCTAACAGGTTATGCTTTCCTGGTGACAATTTGTATTTCTTGCCATTCAAAGTTATGGGGATTAATTTTTTATACCGCGGTCTTTCTGTTTCGGCAAATAATTTATTATGTTTTTCCATAAATTTTTTAGCCTCACGAACAAATTTATCACCGCCATACATTCTGATTATCTTAAGAGCCGATAACGAAATTGCATAATGTGCGTTGGGACTGTTAACTGGTAATTCAGGTTTGTCCGGGTTGTAATTTGTAATACCAGCCTGTATAAACTGATGCAATACTTGCCGCCGGAATGTTTCTCTCGTATTTGGAGCATAATCGAATTTATATTTTTCTCTTACAAAAGACATTATTTCTTTTGTAACCCGCTTGCTTTTTCTTTGAGCATTTTTCCATCCGTCATTTGGTTTTATATCGCATAGAGCCAGCAAAGTTAATGCCGACATATCATTTTGCTGTGCCTTTGGCATCCCAAATGCCAGTAGAATTTGTTGTGCTTCTTTAATTTTACTCATGATTTACCTCAGCAAGATTTTCAATATCTAAAATATTTAGAATTAGTTCATCAACGTTTGTTCCTGAGTAATTGTTTTCTAAAATCATTTCATCTCCAATTTGTTTTATAATTTCAAGCGGCGGTAATGGTATGGCTCTTAACTCAGTTGCACTTACGTTAATGTTACCGTTGAAAATTCTGAAATATTTATCAAACAATGTGCTATTTAGTAGTGCTGCAACTCCCAAAACTTCATTTCTTTCCATATACCCGCCGGGTTTGTAAATATAGTTCAAATGATTCTCTACCCCGATATACATATCCAGGGTAATATCCATAAAATATGATGCCGCTATTAGTCTTTTTTTGTCATCTTTAGTACTAAAGCGTCTTAGCAAGACACAATTCGTATTTTTTAATAATAATGGCATTGTCTCATCGCATACTTTTATAAATTGAGCTTTCCCATTTTTTGGGATAGGGTGTTCAATTTGCATTTGTTTCACGTTATGCAGATTATACAATGGTATATACGTCTCGTCATTTTTAATAGCAGATAAATAGTTTATAGACCTAAATGAAACAACAGGTCCAGTGGATATTTGCATCTTATAATTATTCAGATTGCCGCTCCATTTTTTGAATATTTGCATAATATCCAACTCTTCATTATTTATCGGAATATGTAATATTTTTTGCTTGCTATTTATGTCGAGAATGTCTGTTAATCTCAACTCTTTTATTTTCGGTGTATCAAGGTTTCTGTAATCTTTTGAACTCGAAATAATAACTTTATCGTCTTCGGCGTTTTCACATATCCTTTTTCCCATTATGATTACATTTTCCTGCAGAATATCGTTATTGTTAAAAGTTTTTTTCCGGGACTCAAAAAGATGTATCCATTCAATTTTTGATAATTCTAAAAATCTTTCTCTGAATAGTTTGAAATATTTTCCTGACACAAAACTTCTCGGCACAATAAACACAAATTCACCCCCGGGGTTCGTCATTTTTACAGAAAGGTACATAAAAATAGCATAGATATTTGGATGTCCGTTAATAATATCCTTTGCAATTTTAGCTCGCTCATCATCTATTGATAATTTAAAATATGGTGGATTGGATATCACAATATCATATATTGAAGAATTACAAGATGTGAATATGCAATTTTGATAAGAAAGCTTGTCGGAATTATCAATTATAAAATCTTTTGAGTATAATTTATATATTAAAGTAATCCCGTTTTCAAAAAGCCAATTTTTCAAATATTTTAACACTTGTTTTGCAGAGTCAATAATTTCCGGATCATTCTCGTAAGCGTCAAGGAAAATATTCTTCACGGTTCCTTTTTCAACAAGAACTTCAGCAAGAGCGCAGGATAAAATACCCGCTCCGAATCCGGGATCTAAAATCTTCACATCCTTTTTTGAAATTGTGATTCTTTCGGACATAAATCGGGCAATTTCCAGGGGAGTGAAAAACTGTCCAATGGCTTTTTTAAGCTTTCCGCCTTTGCGAATAGAATATTCCTGCCCTATTTTTGCCGAAAATATTGTTGGTAACATAATCAATTTATCAAATTTAATTATCTAACCTCACTTATAAAACACTAAAAGAAAAATATTAAATAAGTTATGTAATTTTTGATGTTAAATGTAATAAAACTTTGTTCCGATAATGCATCATTGTTTGATACTCATTTTAATCCGTGGCATTTTTTGAATTTCTTTCCGCTTCCGCAGGGACATGGTTCGTTGCGCCCGGCTTTATATAACGGTTCTTCGTGATAAACACTTTCGGATATATCATGAATATTGCCATTTTTTTCCGTGTGTAATATATCATCCTCGTAATCCTCGTATTCCGAATATTGGTCAGCGAAATAATCATAGTTTTCGTAAATATTTGAAAGCTTCCTTTTGTGTGTTTTCTTATATG
>JAPLFI010000148.1 GCA_026390755.1 Ignavibacteriota bacterium | reverse complement strand
CAGAAGCAGAAATCCTTCGCCAGAAGGCAGAAGAGTTGCTGAAAAAAAAGCCGTTAAAATCAGCATTACAACTTTCGGAAACCGATAAGTTGAGGATAATTCACGAGCTTGAGGTGCATCAGATAGAACTTGAACTGCAGAACGAAAAACTCTTGCTGGCAAAAGAGCAGTCAGAAATTGCAAGAGAAAAATATGCTGAATTATATGATTTTGCCCCATCGGGTTATTTTACACTTTCCCAAGAGGGTGAAATTATTGAGCTAAACCTCAGCGGGGCAAAAATACTCGGCAAAGAACGCTCTCGTTTAATTAAAAGCAGGTTTGGCTTATATGTTTCCGACGATACACGGCGGGTATTTAATGACTTTTTAAGGAAAGTTTTTGAAAGCAACACAAAAGAATCGTGTGAGGTCACATTCTCACTTAACGGCAAATCCCATATCAATGTTCACATTACAGGTATCGTTGCAGAGAATGGCGAACAATGCCTTTTAAACGTGGTTGATATCACAGAGCGGAAGCGGTCGGAAAAATCGCTGCGCGAAAGCGAGGAACGTTATCGTTCACTATATGAAAATTCCAGAGATGCAATAATGATTTTGTCTCCTGATGAGGGATTTCTATATGGCAATCCTGCGACTATCAAATTATTTAACTGCAAGGACGAGAAAGAGTTTACTTCAACGATACCAGCAATATTATCTTCGGAATATCAGCCTGATGGTGTATTGTCATCTGTCAAATCTCAAGAGATGATGTGTCGGGCTTTGGAAAACGGGTCTAATTATTTTGAATGGACTCATAAACGGATAAACGGACAAGAATTTCCTGCAATTGTATTACTTTCTAGGTTTAAAATGAAAGGTATATTGACTTTACAGGCAACAGTACGCGATATCACCGGGCAAAAACAGGCGGAAAATGAACTAATAATTGCCAAAGAACATGCCGAAGAAAGCGACCGTTTAAAATCAGCCTTCCTTGCCAATATGAGCCATGAAATCAGGACGCCCATGAACGGTATTCTTGGTTTTGCCGACCTTCTGAAAGAACCTAATCTTACGGGTGAGGAACAGAAAAAATATATCGGCATCATAGAGAAAAGCGGCGTCCGAATGCTTAACATCATCAACGATATTATTGATATTTCGAAAATAGAATCGGGACAGATGGAAGTTTCAATTTCGGAAATAGATATCAACGAGAAAATCGAATACATTTACACATTCTTTAAACCGGAGGCTGAAGGTAAAGGAATACAGATAAACTTTAAAAACACTCTGCCCTCAAAAGAATCCGTGATTAAAACAGACCGCGAAAAAATCTATTCAATTCTTACAAACCTTATTAAAAATGCGATTAAATACACCAACGAAGGTTCTATAGAATTTGGCTATACTTTGAAGCGTAACTACATTGAATTTTATGTAAAAGACACAGGCATAGGAATTCCTAAAGACAGGCAGGAAGCAATTTTCGAACGCTTTATACAGGCTGATATTTCCGATATAAGAGCTTTACAGGGAGCGGGGCTGGGCTTAGCGATTGCCAAAGCATATACGGAAATGCTTGGCGGTAAAATATGGGTTGAAAGCGAAGAAGGAAAAGGCTCAATATTTTATTTTACAATTCCATACAATACCGCAGAACTTTTTAAAAAGTTCTGCGGAGAGGAAGATAAAAATGAGATTAAGAATATTGTTTTGGATGAGGGTGAAGCAAAAGAATATTTTGGTGAGATTAAAGACCTGAAAATATTAATTGCAGAAGATGTGGAACCATCGGATATGCTCATTACAATAGCAATTAATAAAATCACGAAAGAAGTTTTACATGCAAAGACAGGAATTGAAGCCGTTGAGGCTTGCCGTAATAATCCTGACATTGATGTAGTGCTGATGGATATTAAAATGCCTGAAATGGACGGATATGAAGCCACGAGGCTAATCCGGAAATTTAATAAGAATATAATCATCATAGCACAAACGGCTCAAGCACTAACCGGTGACAGAGAAAAGGCAATAACGGCGGGATGTAATGATTATATATCAAAACCCATAATAATCAGTAAATTGATGGCGATGATAAAAAAGTGTGTGTAAATTCAGAACATTTTTTGAGAAAAAGAGTTAAGTGAATTTACAACAACAGCTGTCCCGACGGGGACATTTCAAAACCCGCGTTTAAATATCTGAGGCAATTTATCCAATCTTTTGTGATGTTTTCATAATTAAATATTTTTTATTTTGATATCAGGAGTATATAAGGTTTTAGTAATTATTTGAAAACAGCATAATTAAATGATAATACCATACACAAGCCTGCCGGGCTGGAGCAATTTATTTCTGGATTATATCAAGAATTTTCGGAGGGTTTCCGCTTTTTACGGCAAGGGATATGATAAAGAAGGCTTATTCAAATCGGTAACCGAGAAGAAAAAGAACTACAATTCAGGAAAAATCAACAGGGAAGAATTAGCTGAGATTTTAAAGACTCAGAATAAATTCTTCAATTCTCACAAGTCGGCTTTTAAGAATATCGAACTCATAAGGGAAAACGATACTTTTGCAATAGTAACCGGACAGCAGATCGGAATGCTGACCGGTAATCTATACACTGTAGTCAAAGCTCTTAATGCTGTTCAGCTCAGCAAAAAACTTTCAAAACAATTTCCTGAATTTAATTTCGTTCCTGTTTTCTGGTTAGAATCCGATGACCATGATTTTCTTGAGATCAATAACATCAATATTGCCGATAAACAAAATAATCCCGCTAATATAAAGTACTTTGAAAAGGATGCTGAAAAAGAAAGATACCTGACTCCAACCGGCAGAATTGCCCTCGACGCCTCAATTAACGGATTTATTTCACGGATCCGTGAGAATTTAGCCGAAACAGAATTTACGGAGACTCTTTTCGATTTTATTTCAAGGTCGTACAAAGAGGGGATTGACCTTGCGACAGCCTTCGCAAGATTTTTTAATTATATTTCAGGCGATATAGGAATGGTTTTTATTAATCCTTCCGATAAGGAAATAAAAAATCTTTTGATTCCCGTATTTGAAAAAGAACTGAACAATTTCCCGAAAACGAGTGAAATTGTAATTAACACATCCGCTGAACTGGAGCGTTTATATGAGCCGCAGGTGAAACCGCGCGCTATTAATTTATTTTATGCGTATAACGATAACAGGCATTTAATCGAACCAAAGGACCTTGGTTTCTCGCTAAGAAATACACGACAAAAATTCGGAAAAAACGAATTATTCGAACTGCTCTACACAAATCCTGAAAACTTCAGCGCTAACGTCATTCTGAGACCCGTATGCCAGGATTTCCTACTGCCGACAGTTGCTTATGTTGCAGGACCGTCTGAAATTGCATATTTTGCACAGTTGAAAGATGTTTATGAGTTTTTTAATGTTACTATGCCCGTAATATTTCCGAGAACTACTGTAACTCTGGCAGAAAGGAGAATCGTAAATTTCACAGAGAAATACGATCTCGGATTCGAGGATTTATTTGACGAGCAGTTGGTAACATCAAAAATTGCAGGGAAAATATCTGAAATAAGCGCCGAAAATCTCTTTAGTAATTATATTGATGAAATGAACGCTCTTATGTATAAACTGAACCTTGAACTCGGGAGTATTGATAAGAACCTTACAAATACTTTAAAAAGTAAATTCGACAGGTATGTGGAGAACCTCGCATTTATACGGCAAAAATTTGTCGATTCTCAGATTAAGCAGAATGATTTCCTTTTAAAGAAGATTAAATCAGTTTTATCAATTATTTACCCCGAGGATACATATCAGGAAAGATATTACAATATTATTTCTTTTATTAATAAATACGGATTCGATTTAATTCCGGGCTTACTGAACAGAATTGATATTGATAAGTACGGGCACCAGATAGTCGGTCTTGAAACCGAAGAAATTGAAGACACTGTAAACCTTTTCGGCAGCTCATAAAATCCTGATATGAAAATTCTCGTCATAAGATTGTCATCTTTTGGTGATATTGTCCTTAGCTATACATTCCTCTACGAACTCCGAAAGTTATATCCAGATTCCCAAATTTCATTCATGACACGAGCTCAGTACTCTGAGATCATAAAAATGAATCCATACGTGGACGAGGTCCTTGAATACGAAGAGAATACACTTTGGACATCGGCTGTTAATATATATAAAAATAAATACGATAAAATATTCGACCTGCACAAGAATATTAAGAGTTATATTCTCTCTGTTTTTGTTATTAATAAGGTCAATAGACTGAAGAAAGAGACATTCCGGAAGGCACTTTTAGTATTGTTTAAGATAAACTTACTGTCAAATTTCAAACCTGTTTTTGAGAAGTATTTGTCTTTACTTGACACCGGGACAGCTTCATGCGGCAGAAAGTTCAGGATTTTGACCGGTTTCAAAAGCGGGACCCGTTTGATAAAAGAGAATTACACAGTAATCGCTCCATCTTCAAAACATTTCACTAAGCGGCTTCCAAAGGAAATATTCGAGCAGATAATAAACTCCAAAAGAAATGAACTTTTCGTCCTCACGGGAGATAAATCTTCAATTGATAACGAAATTTGTTCCTACCTCGAATCGAATTGTAAAAACACCATCAATTTGCAAGGAAATTTAAGTTTCAGAGAACTTGCCGACCTGATATTTTTTTCTGAGTATGTTATTTGTAACGACAGCGGTATAATGCACCTCGCCGAGGCATTAGATAAAAAAGTCACGGTATTTTTCGGGTCAACTGTTAAAGAATTTGGTTTTTTCCCACAGCTTACAGAATCCGATATCAGAGAAGTCACAGGCTTGGAATGCAGACCTTGTACGAGAATCGGTAAAAATAAATGCCCGAAAAAGCATTTCAAATGTATGAACAATCAATCAGTTTAAAATAATTATATAATATAAAATGGATATTTATTTAAAGAAAAATGAAGAGCGTCGCCTGAGAATCGGGCACCAGTGGATTTTCAGCAACGAAATCGAAAGGACGGAGGGAGATATTATTAACGGCGGAATAGCGAATGCAATTTCTTCGAGAGGGGATTATCTCGGTAAGGGATTTTATAACAAACATTCGCTCATTGCATACCGGCATTTAACTTCGTTTGATGAGGAAATAAACAAAGATTTTCTGCTGAAGAGAATTAAAACAGCCGAGCAAATGAGAGTTAAAAATCACCCCGAAAGGCATTATTTCCGTTTAGTGAACAGTGAATCTGATTTCCTGCCCGGATTAATAATTGATAAGTTCGGTGATAATTATTCCATTCAGGTGTTTTCATTCGGTATGAATAACCTGATACAAATTATATGCGATATTTTAGTCAATGATTTTAAAGCGCAGTTAATCGTTGAAAAGAATGATAATGATTTGCGGCTGCTCGAAGGTCTCGATAAAAAGGAGGGTATATTGTATCCCGTCTCCGCCTCCGATACAGAATTTACTGCTGATATTGACGGTATCAAATACGTTTTAAATCTTTTAAAGGGGCAGAAAACAGGTTTCTATCTCGACCAGACGCTTAACAGGCTGAAAATAAGAGAATATGTGAGCGAAAATTCGAGTGTACTTGATTTATTCTGCAACGACGGCGGATTCTCTTTAAACGCCGCTTATGCGGGATGTAAAAAAATAACCGGCGTTGATTCGTCGGAATATTGCGTTGAATCTGCAAAGAAAAATGCCGGATTAAATGGTTTCAGTGATATTAATTTCCTGTGCGATGACGTCTTTTCATTTTTCGATAAGGCATTTCAAACGAAAGAAAAGTATAATTTAATCGTTCTCGACCCGCCCTCGTTCACAAAATCAAAGAAGTCGGTTAATACGGCGCTGCGGGGTTATACCGAGCTGAATTATAAAGCTCTTAAATTACTGCATAAGAATTCAATCCTTTTTACTTACAGTTGTTCTCATCATATTACAGAATATTTGTTTGAGGATATGCTCGTAAAAGCGGCGGCTGAAGCCGGGAGGAAAATTCAGATAATCGAACATTCGAATTGCTCTTACGATCATCCCGTGCTTCCTCAAATGAGCGAAACAAAATATTTAAAAGAATATATTCTCAGGGTTTTATAAATAAGCAAATAAATTTTAATCTTATGAAAAAGACAAAAGTAATTCATTTACTCGCGTTGGGAGCTTTAATTGTTCTCATAACCGTAATTTCCTCTTACGCGCAGAAGAAATACAGTTACATTTCTTATCCCAACGATCCGCTTAATACAAGAATCTACACTCTCGATAACGGACTTAAAGTTTATATCTCAGTCAATAAAACCGAGCCAAAGATTGCAACACGAATAGCCATTAAAGCCGGAAGCAAAAATGACCCCTCAGACGCAACAGGACTTGCGCACTATCTTGAGCACATGCTGTTCAAGGGAACTGACAAGTTCGGAACTATGGATTTCACTACGGAAGGAAAATTAGTAAACGAGATTATTGATTTATACGAACAGAACCGCGCTGAAACCGACACTGAGAAGAGAAAAGATATTTACAGAAAGATTGACAGCATTTCATACATTGCCTCGGGTTTCGCAATACCGAACGAATATGATAAAATGCTCGCAGCAATCGGCGCGCAGGGTACAAACGCATACACATCATCTGAACAGACCGTTTATATAAACGAGATTCCCGCAAACCAGCTGAGCAACTGGCTGACAATTGAATCGGAAAGGTTCAGGAATCCCGTAATGAGACTTTTTCATACGGAACTTGAAGTGGTTTATGAAGAGAAAAACAGAAGTCTTGATAACGGTTTTTCCAAAGCTTATGAAAATTTATTTGCGGGGCTTTTCCAGAAACACTCGTACGGAACTCAAACTACTATCGGAACAATCGAGCATCTTAAGAATCCTTCTTTGAAAAAAGTTATTAATTATTACAATACTTATTATGTGCCGAATAATATGGCGATGATGCTTTCGGGTGATATTGACCCGGATGCGGCGATTAAAATGATTGACGAAGATTTCGGAAGTCTTCCTAAAAAAAATGTTCCCGAATTTATACCGCCTGCCGAAGACCAAATCGGCAAGCCGATTATCAGTGAAGTTTACAGCCCCGATTCGGAAAATCTGTTTATTGGTTTCAGATTACCGGGCGCCGGCAGTGCAGAATTCGAATCATTTGATGTTTTCAGCAGTATTCTGTTCAATGGAACTGCGGGACTGATTGATCTGAATATCGTAAAACAGCAGAAGGCGCTTAATGCAAATGCATCCCTGAGCAGTATGAAAGATTATTCCGTTTATATGCTTTCGGGAAGTCCGCGCGAAGGGCAGAGTCTTGAATCTCTTAAGGAGTTATTGCTGTCACAGATTGAGCTTATTAAAAAAGGGGAGTTTCCTGAATGGTACATAAAGGCAGCTGTCAGTAATTATAAGCTGAACCAGTTAAAGAGAAAACAAAACAACAATTCAAGAGTATCCGAATATGTGAGCTCATTTACGAGGGATATACCGTGGGACACGTATATCGCAAAGATTGACAGAATGTCAAAAGTCACAAAGCAGGACGTTATCAGCGCCGCGAATAAATATTTCGGAGAGAATTATGTGGTTGTATATAAAAGGACGGGAACAGATAAAAATGTACAAAAAATTGTCAAGCCGCAAATAACTCCGGTTAAAGTGAACCGGGAATCCGAATCAGAATTCCTGACTAAAATCGTGAACGCACCCGTTGAACCTATTAAACCCGTATTTATTGATTTCAAAAAAGAAGTCTCCGAATTCAGCGTCAAACCGGGAATAATGCTTTATTCAAAATTGAATGAGGATAACGATGCCTTCTCGTTATCGCTGGTTTATGATATGGGCTCTAATAATGACAGGATAGCCGGTCTTGCGATGGGATACATACAGTTCCTCGGCACTTCAAAATATTCAGCCGCCGAACTTGCTCAGGAGTTTTATAAAATCGGCTGTACATTCGGTACATACCGCAGTACCGAGAAAATTAATTTAACAATATCCGGACTTAATGAAAATATGCCGCGCGCGCTTGAACTTTTACAGCAGTTAATAAATGAACCGCGTCCGGACGATAAAGCGTTAAGCAACTTAACGGAGGATATTCTGAAAAGCAGGACGAATGCAAAGCTTTCAAAAAGCACCATACTTAATTCCGCTATGATGAATTTCGGTATATACGGACAAAATTCGCCTTTTACAAACATACTTTCAGAAAGTGAACTGAAAAATCTGAAATCGCAGGATTTAATTAACGTCATAAAACTTCTTGCAAAGTATAAGCACGATATTGTTTATTTCGGACCGTACGCAAAGAGCGAACTTGAGCGTCAGATATTACAGCACTACAGAACGAAAGATTTGCCTCTTCCTCTGCCGCCCGCAAAGGAATTCACCGAACTGCCGACTGAGGAGAACAAAATTTATTTTGTGGATTATAATATGAAGCAGGTCGAAATAATGATGATACACAGAAGCGAACTTTTCAATAAAGATAATCTGGCGAAGATAAATTTATACAATGAATACTTCGGAGCGGGAATGTCGTCAATTGTATTTCAGGAATTACGCGAAGCAAAAGCTCTCGCATATTCAGTCAACTCACGTTACCGCATACCCGACAGGACATATAAACATCATTACGATATCAGTTACATAGGCACACAGTCTGATAAGCTCTCCGAGGCAATGGACGGACTCACCGGACTGCTGAATAATATGCCGTTATCCGATGTTTCGTTCAATTCGGCTAAAGACGGCGCAATAAAGCAAATGCAGGCAGAGCGCTATCTCAACGCCGCTGTACTGAATCTTTATCTCGATAATAAAAAACTCGGAATAGATTACGATTTACGCAGGAATATTTACGAATCGTATCCGGGACTTTCGATAAACGATATTAAAACATTTCAGGAAAAATACATTAAGGACAAAAAGTTCACGTATCTTGTCCTGGGAGATAAAAGCAAGATTGATTTCTCAATACTCGAAAAATACGGTAAAGTGGAATTCCTGACACTTGAGCAGATATTCGGATATTAATAAAAAAGTTAAATGAAGAAAATAATACGTTAATAACATGTTAGAGCCAAAATCAAACGAGAGAACTTTTCAGGGTGTTTTAGTTTCATTGATTAATCAAATCATAAAAGGTGATTCAAAATATTCTTTTTCTCAGATTACTCAGGAACAAAATATCGGTGTTGACTCCAGCAGATTCGGCGACTGCCTCCTTTATTCAAGTTTGGACTCTGAAAACATAGTTCTCTTCGAGTTGAAAAACACAAGCTGGGATGCGAATGACGAGGCTCTTGTCAGAGATGCCGCGCAAAAAGCTTCAGACAGAGGTTATAAATATTATGTTACGGGTACGCCTCGCCAGTTAGTCATTTTTCAGACTTTTAAGCAGTTCACTACATTATTCGAGCGAAAACTCAAAATCTATACACTTTCAAATATAAAGGATGATAATGAAGTCATAACGCCGTTCTATGAGTCATTGATTTTGCCAAAGCTCAAACAGTTTTTATCTGATTTAAGCGATATTATTCACAAAACAAAACCTGTTCACTGGGATTCAATTGATAAAATTTTCGTGGCAAAACTTTCCTCCTATATTCTCGAGGCTTCATCTCAGATGCTTTATGATATGTACAGGAAAATCCACTCAGATAAATATTTCAGTAATGAACTTAAAGACTATTTGAAATCTCAGGATATTTTTAATGTTGATTTCAATTTCGATCGCGATTCTGTTTATAATATATGTCAGTTATCGAACTATCTTCTTTATCTGAAAATAATCTTTTATTCATATCTGTATAAAGAGGTTCCTGCATTAAACTTAAAGGAACTTGATATTCCGGAGGATAAAAATCTTCTTAATAAAGTGTTAAGAAAAAGATTTGACGATGTATTAAAGCACGATTATGAAATGATTTTTCAGCCTTCTGTTCTCGATGAATTCGATTTTCCGGTTGAATACATTCCCGTTTTAAAGAGAAATGTAAACGAAATCAAAAATCTGAACTTTCACGACCTCAATTGTGATATTATCGGAGCTATTTACAACACCTTAATAAATAATCAGGAACAGCATCAGAGGGGTCAGCATTTCACAAATACAAACGAAGTGGATATTATAAACGCATTTTGTATAACAAAAGACACAGACTATATTCTCGACAGTGGCTGCGGTGCGGGTACTTTCCTTGTCCGAGCTTATTCCTTCCTGAAATATTTTAATCCTAAACTTAAACACGAAAACATTATCGAACGTCTTTGGGGGATTGATATAGCAACTTTTCCTGCTTTTCTTTCGGTTATGAATCTTACTCTTCTCGATATCGCTTCGGCAGAAAATTACCCCGTCATTATTCAAAAAGATTTTGCGGATGTGAAAAGCAATTATAAGTATAAAGGATATTTTCTTAATACAAGCGAATCTTTCGATGTAAAACGGGTTGACAATAAATATTCCGAAGTACAAATTCCGCGGTTCGATGTTTGTATTGGCAATCCTCCATATATCAGGCAGGAATTCATTGAAGATAAAGATAAATGGTTGAATCTTGCGAAAAAGGAACATTCATTAAAAAAATTAAATCAGCAAAGCGATTTATATGTTTATTATCTGATGCACACTTCAGCATTCCTGAAAGAGGGTGGTCGTCTTGGTTATGTTATATCCGGCAGTTGGCTTGATGTTTCTTTCGGCGCCGGTCTTCAGAAATTCCTTCTCGATAATTTTAGGATAATTGCAATTCTCGACAATCAGGTCAAACGCAGCTTTGAAACCGCTTCGGTTAACACAGTTATTTTAATTCTCGAAAAATGCTCCGATGAAAAACAAAGGGAAGAAAATAGCGTCAGGTTTGTTCGTGTTTTTAAAGATTATGATGTCTTTGCAGGTAAAATTGATGACAGATACCGCGTTAAACGTGTTAGTGATTTTGCTGCCAGTATTCTTTCTCATGAAAGTATTTTCAAATCTGATGATTATCACATAACCGTTTTAAATCAGAAGTATCTCGAAAACGAGTCAACTGTTGACAAGGTTTATACGAACGGTAATTGGGGCGCTAAGTTTTTGCGATCTCCAGATATCTATAATAAGATAATTTCAATCGCAAATGATAAGTTTATTCCTCTTTCCGCAGTTGTTGATGTTAAATACGGAATCAAAACCGGTGCAAATGAATTTTTCTATGTTAAAGATGATACAGAAACAGCAAAGATTATGGATTTGAATCAGTATGAACTTACTTTCGGTGTTAAAAAGAGTGTGTCGAAAATTAATTGGAAAATATTCGGATGGTATTATTCTGAAATGACTAATCGTCATTATATTCTTGAACGTAAATATTTCAAACCGCTTCTTAAATCCCAGAGGGAAGCTGTAAATTTAGACGTAGATGTTGAGAATCTTAAATATAAGGTTTTGATTTGTAATGAATCGAAATCATATTTAAGAAAAAACAAAATGAAACTTCTCGGATATATTAAAGAAGCAGAAACATTAAATGTTCATAAAAGACCAACCTGTTCACAACGAATATCCTCCGATAAATCACAGGATTGGTTCAATCTCGGTGATGATTTATTTATCGGTGATTTTATTTTCCCATCAAAAATCGGTGAAAAATACCGTCTTATTGATAATCGTAATTCTGAAATATATTGTGATAAGGTAAACTATAATATAAAGATCAAAGACGAATATCGGAAGTATTCAGATATTATTTTCTTATTAATGAACAGTTTTCTATTCAGATTATTATTTGATTTGTTTTCAAGACAGTTAACGGGCAATCAGACTTTAAGCGATGTTGATGTAAACGTACTTGAGAAGTGCCTGATATTAAATCCAAAATTATTACTTAGACATAAACCGGATTTAAAGCAAGTATTAAAATCTTTGAAGAGCCGCGAACAAGGTACTATTTTTGAAGAAATATCCCAGACAGACAGACGGCAACTTGATTTAATAATTTTTAATGAACTCGGTTTACCCAGGAAAGATTTGAATGAATTGTATTCGGCGGTTGCAAATTATGTCCACGAGCGCAACGAAAAATCAAAATCTCTTAAAAATGGAAAAAATAAGAAAAAGTTGACTTTTGATGAAACGGTTTCTTTGGTTAGGTCCAGGTTTTCGGAAATTCGTAAATACAAAGATTTATTAAAGGATATGGAAACAAAGGAATATTTCATCCATGACTTAAAAGCGCATTATGACCGTAGCAGTCTTATGGTAAGTGATAATTTATTTCAGAAGTATGAAGTCAATTTCAAAGATGATAGTGAGGTTGTCACGGTTCGGTTTGAAAATATAGGTCAGATGCAGTTATTTTATTTTTTTTACGATAAACTCGAAGTCAGGGGACTCAAGCTAAAATTCCCCAAATCTAACGAAGATGCAATAAACATTTTTAAAGAATTAAACGGCGATTTAACTAAATATTTCCCACAGTTGAAAAGTTTCCTGAAATCCTCACGTTTAACATCAAATCCCTTAAAAATTTATTCTGAAATAGTCATAAAATGATAAAAATAATTTGTGTTTTCTACGAAATACAGAAACCGTCATCCTACACTGTAAAATGACGGTTTCTGTTAAGAAACGTTCTGGCGATCGATACTTATTGATTTCTCAAAAGAGAAGGAAATCAGAAGTGATTTCAATAATTATCGTTATAAATCTCGAAGAATGCCTGCGCATGTAAACAGGTCGGACAGGCTTTCGGCGGTTCGGTGCCGACGTGTATGTGTCCGCAGTTTCTGCATATCCACATTGTTTCCTCTCCGCGTTTGAAAATAATGTCTTCCTTGAGGTTTGAAAGCAGTTTTTTATATCTCCCATCGTGATGTTTCTCAATTTCAGCAACACGCAGAAACATCTTCGCGATGTTCCCGAAACCCTCTGCTTCGGCATCTTTGGCAAAAGAAGGATACATCTCCGTCCACTCATAGTTCTCACCTTCGGCGGCATGAAGAAGATTCTCGGAGGTTGTTCCTATACCATTCAGGTATTTAAACCACAGCTTGGCATGTTCTTTTTCGTTATTCGCAGTCTCTTCAAAGAAGGCTGCGATTTGCTCATATCCTTCTTTACGGGCGGCGGAAGCGTAATAAGTGTATTTGTTTCGTGCCTGGGATTCGCCGGCAAAAGCGGCAAGTAAGTTTTGCTCAGTTTTTGAGCCCTTCAGTTCATTCATAATTGTTTATGTTTAGTTTGGTTGTATGCCGCAAGTTATACACTTAGACTGTAAAATAAAATAGAAAAATGAAGAATATTTACATTGAAATTTAACTGCTGTTGCCTTAGTTTTAACAAAAAATAATTATGATAAAATACAGCTTTCTTTTTGTTCTGGCAGTTTTAATGCTTGGTGTATATTCCTGCAATAAAGACGAAGTAACAAATTCTAACACATCAGATACATTAAGTTATGCATTTAATAGTTTAAACGATTCAATAGTTACAATTAATTTTAATGTTGCGGGTGCAAGCACTTCTCAGCCCAGGACGTGGACAATTAATTTAAATAAGATTGCGTTAGTCGAGCGTTTTACTATGACTTCGATTTCAAGCGGAAGTCTGACCTTAAAACTGTCTCAGGTTACCATTACGGATACTACCAGACGCCCGTCTTTCACTATGACAACGGTTAAAGATTCAACAAGACTTGAAACGGGTCCGAATAACAGACTGGAGCTTGTTCCTTCTAATTTTGTCGGAAAAGGTACAGTGATTATAAGTAAATAAATATAGATTTCTCTTATTAACTTAAGCTGATTTCAAAAGGCACGTTTCTTAGCGTGCCTTTTTTTTGCATAAGCCAGAAAATATTTACAATTATTTAACAATGCCTGATTTATTATAATAGTATATTTGTATATTATATATATTCAATTATTAATAAACCGGCAAATACTATAAGAAGCAGAAAGAAAGTTTCGGATTTCATATTTGAAAATCTGACGCTGATTTTCGCTTTTCTTATCCTAATTCTCGTTTTCTACATTATTTATGAAATGTTCACAGACTCTGCGCCTTCGCGTCTGTTAACGGGCTGGAGTTTTATTATTACTAACGAATGGGAGCCGGTAAAAGAAAATTTCGGTGCTCTGAGTTTTATATACGGCACGGTTGTTTCATCGCTGATTGCTCTGGTAATTGCTCTGCCGGTCAGTATCGGAGTCGCCGTATTTTTATCAGAGATTGCCCCGAGTATAATCAAAACAACGGTGAGTTTCCTGGTCGAAATTCTCGCGGCAATTCCGAGCATTATTTACGGTTTCTGGGGGATTTTTGTCCTCGCTCCTTTTTTAAGGACAGATATACAACCAGTACTACAGTCATATCTCGGATTTCTTCCTTTTTTTAAAGGTAATCCAATTGGATTCGGACTGCTTGCCGCCGGAATAATTCTGGCGATAATGGTTATTCCTATTATAACTGCAATTACAAGGGATGTTCTCAATGCTATTCCGGTTTCACAAAGAGAAGCCGCATACGCTCTGGGCGCTACGAGGTGGGAAGCAATAAAGATGGCTCTTCTTAATGCGAAAAGCGGAATCCTCGGCGCAACGATACTCGGACTCGGCAGAGCCGTAGGGGAGACTATGGCAGTAACGATGTTAATCGGCAATAAAGCACAAATATCATTATCTCTGTTTGAACCTGCTTATACAATGGCATCTGTAATAGCTAATGAATTTGCCGAAGCTTCAGGAAGAATTCATTTATCGGCTTTGATTGAAGTGGGATTGGTTTTATTCGGAGTTACATTCATTATCAATTCCTTTGCCAGAATACTTATATACAGTTTTACAAGAAAAACCGAAAGAAGATAATGGAAGATTATTACGCACATATAAAGGATAGTCATCTGCGGAAAAGAAAATTTACCAGCAGTCTGATGATATTTTTATGCATAATAGCGGCGCTTGCCGCCGTGCTTCCTCTTGTATATATTTTCTTTTACACCACTGCCGCCGGCGCATCGGCGCTGAATATAGATTTTTTTACCGAACTCCCCAAGCCTGTAGGTGAAACGGGTGGCGGTATGGCAAATGCAATAGCCGGAACATTGACGCTCGTCGGACTCGGCAGTATTATTGGAATTCCCGTCGGAATTATGGCGGGAATTTATATTAACGAATATTCGGGCAATATTACCGCTAATGCAATAAAATTTGTGACTGATGTACTCGCAGGCGTTCCTTCAATTATTATCGGTATATTTGCTTATGGAGTTTTAGTAATTCCTATGCAAAGATTCTCCGCATTAGCAGGAGGTTTCGCGCTTGGGATATTGATGATACCGACAATAACAAGAATTACCGAGGAAATGCTGAAACTCGTACCGCAAACACTAAGGGAAGCATCACTGGCACTGGGTATTCCGAGATGGAAAACAACTGTATTGATTGTACTCAAGACTGCCTCGGGCGGAATTATTACCGGAATTCTTCTCGCAATTGCCAGGGCGGCAGGGGAAACTGCACCGCTTCTTTTTACGTCGTTCGGCAATAACTACTGGGCAGAATCGCTTGATGGTCCGATGGCTTCAATTCCCGTACAGATATTTAATTACGCTATTTCACCTTATGAAGAATGGCACAGAAAAGCATGGGCAGGAGCATTTGTTTTGATTACACTGATTTTTATCATAAGCCTCGCCGTAAGGTTTGTAACAAGGAAGAAGTACGGATAAGAGAAGATGCATGAGAATACAACAAATATTACCGGGCAGAAAGAAAGCAAATTTTCACTTGAAACGGAAAATTTAAATGTTTCCTTCAGCGGCAGAAACGCAATAAGTGATATAAGCATAAAAATTAGATATAACTCAATTACCGCGATAATTGGTCCTTCAGGATGCGGGAAATCAACATTCCTCCGTTCTCTGAATTTTATGCACGACCTCACTCAAGGCTCCGAAGTAACGGGCAGTATAAACGTTCTCGGGAAGGATATCACCGATTATGACAGCACTGAAATACGCAGGAAAGTAGGCATGGTTTTCCAGAAACCGAATCCTTTCCCGACGATGTCAGTTTTTGAGAACGTTATTGCCGGTTTAAGTCTGAACGGATTTAGAATGATGCGAAACAAATATAATGATATAGTGGAAGAAGCTCTGTCTAAAGCCGGATTATGGGATGAAGTTAAAGACAGATTAAAAGTATCAGCTATGAGCCTCTCCGGCGGACAACAGCAAAGGCTTTGCATCGCACGCACACTTGCAGTATCGCCTGAAATTGTATTAATGGATGAACCTACAAGCGCACTTGACCCAAAATCAACTGCAAGGATTGAAGAAACTATTCACGAAATTAAATCAAAATATACTATAATAATAGTTACCCATAATATGCAGCAGGCGGCGAGGGCAAGTGATTATACTGCGTTCTTTTATCTCGGTAAGCTTATCGAACATTCAAAAACCCGCAATGTTTTTACAAGTCCTAAAGAAAAACTCACTGAGGAGTATATTACGGGTAAGTTCGGATAGAATTTATATATAGAAAATTTGCATAATATTTCGTATATTAACAGTTAATTATTACATTTTAAAATTCTGGATAACGAAGCAAATATAGATAAAACAGATAATTATAGCGATACTTCCGGTAAACTGGCAGTATTATTTCCGCTTCTGCTTTTTTGTTTTTTTACGGCAGGTTTTGCCTTTGAAACTAACATGAAGCCGGAAGTGAAATCGTACAGGGATAACGGATTTGAAGAAATCACCGGACATACAAACCATTTTTCTTCTTTTAAGATTAATATTCTTTCCGAAGCCGATGTTTCCTCGGGTATTAAAGATACTGTTTACACTACTAATAATAACTGGCTCGAATTAAGAATAGACCAGCAAATGCTTTATCAGCACTGGAGAGACGGCAGGGTTTTGAAATATCCTGTTTCCTCCGGGAATAAGTTCCTCGACAGAAGCATAGAGTCAAGACCCGGACTTTTCGCGATATTCGTAAAAACAGAGCGCCATGAGTCCTCTCAATATAACAATGCCGAAATGTTTTACTTCATGCCTTTTAATCAGGGAATTGGTTTTCATTCATTAAACGGGACCGGGTATTACGGGAATCTTGGAGTGAGACCGTCTTCGCACGGATGTATAAGAATGCGGCATGAAGACGTAAAGAAAGTGTTCGGTGATAGTCCTCTCGGCACACTTGTTCTCGCGCATCGCGGATATACGGCAAGGACTGTATCATTTGCCCCCGACGGATATGAAAATCCGGAAGAAATGACAAAGGACGAGATGAAATATTATCTCGCCGAAAATCTGTATAATATTCTCGAAGGCAACTATTATATGAAGGAGAGGAAATACTTTGTAGTAAACCCTAAAATAATTCCTGTTTCCGGTGTGTATTTGAGCTATGATAAAAAAATTCCTGCTAAGCAAAATTTTCCAAAAAGTGCTTACATGTTCTTAAATATAAACGACAGAACACTTATGTTCAGGGCAGGGGAGATACTTGACAGCGTAAAAAGTTCGGAGTTTACTTCGGCGGATAAGAATATTATTAACGATGATGCTGTTGTTAATAAAAGTAATACTGTTCACGATTTATCCTCGGCGGAAATAATAAAACAGTACTTTCATAATCCGATTGGTATTTTACCTTACTTTCCTCCTAATAAATAAAAGGTAATCAGGCAAAATATTTTAATATAATTTAAGTAATAATTTCCATATATTTGTACAATGAAACAAAATCAATTAAGACGAAGTATATAAATTAAGAACATAATTTAAAAATCCTTTTAATACGGAGGTTAATACAAATATGGCAACTCAAGAAGAATTAGCGAACTACAAAGAACCAATCGAAACCCGTATGCAATACGGCGCTCCGGAGCTTAAAAAGCTTTATAAAAAATTTGCCTCAAGGGGGCTGATTTTAGCTGTGGTAATACACATTTTCCTGATATCCTTTTATATATTCTCTTTATACCTTGAAAAGCTGAATGCGGAAAGACAACTTCAGATTAAAAGGGATATCGAGTTAAAGGATATACAAACGAGCGAAGCGGACAAAGAAGAAGATACTCCTCCACCGCCCGATATTCAGGTGCAGCAGCCTGAAGCTTTGAAAGATATGGCAGCTTTAACACCCGAGCCGGTAGCAAAAGAGAAAGCTGACCTGGAAACCATAAAAAAAGTTGAGGAAACAGAAAAAATCAAAGCTTTCGTTTCTTCGGAAGGAAGTGAAACTGTTGATCCTAACAGGGAAACCGGTAAACTGCAGGTTAATGAGAAAAAAACCGAAGAAAAACAGGTGAAAGAAGAAAAGAAGGATGTAAAGAAAACATATCAGCAGTTCGAGGTTGATAAAGCACCTGTTGCAGTAAATCTGGGGCAGGTACAAAGTTCAATGAGATATCCTGAAATTGCAAAATCATCCGGAATTGAAGGAAAAGTAACGGTTAAAGTTCTGGTCGGTCCTGACGGATCTGTTTTACAGGTCGGCGGTTTCAGCGGTCCTGATGTATTCAGGGATGAAGTATCATCGAAAGTGATGAGTCTTCAGTTCACACCCGCTCTTCAGCAGGGACAGCCCGTCAGATGCTGGGTCAGTGTACCTTTCAGTTTTAAACTGACCGGCAAGTTCAAGAAAGAAAACGAAGAGGATAAGAAGGAAGAGAAGAAGACTGACGAAAAGAAGACTGACGAAAAGAAAACTGAAGAAAAAAAGACTGAAGATCCCAAATAATTCAGATTCATCCGAAGCAAGATGAACACTGTTATATATGTAAATTATTTTACTGCAGTCGTGGTTTTTGGAATGGGGATTTTATTTATAACAGGACTTCTTTTGCCGCAGGTAGATTTTCAGACAAGGCTGATTTTCGGTGTGATATTTATCAGTTACGGTGTTTACAGATTTATAAACGTACAGGCAAAAAGAAAAATTTTACGGCAGAATCAGGAGCACGAGAGAATTAAACGAGCGCAGGAAGAATTGATAAAAAAGCAAAGGATTTCCAAATAGTGCCGGTTCAATAAGTCAAAGTATTTTTTAAGTAAGGCAATCACCTGCGTGTGATTGCCTTTCATATAAAAAACCAACACATAATCATAAAATTTATGAACATTTCAAAATTTAGTCTGACAGTTTTTTTGTCTTGCCTGATGATTGGTTCATTCGGATGTGAATTTGGACAGATTAAATCGAAAGCAACTATCGGAGAGCTTAGCATCATCGCCGATGAAAATATTATGCCGGTGATTCCTGCTCTTGTTTCGGAATTTGAGAGGCTCAATCCTGAAGCAAAAATTAAAGTTTCTTACAAACCAAGCAGAATTGCGATTACCGATTTTTTGAACAAGGATACCAGATTTATTATGCTTGCAGGAGATTTTAACTCCGAAGACAGGAAATATATAGAGGAATACAAGCTTGAAATGCAGAGATATGAAGTTGCTTCCGATGCTGTTGCTTTTATTGTGAATCCGGAGAATCCGGTCATACGCCTGACATCAGACGACTTGAAAAAGATTTTTACGGGTGAATATACAAAATGGACTGATATCAGTGTGCAGGACAAGGAACAGAATGAGAACGTGAAGAGTGTGATGAAGGCGAAAGAAAATGAAATTAAAGTTTATATTCAACGACCAAATTCCGGAACTTACGGTTACGTTAAAGACACTGTTTTAGCGGGGATGGAATATCTGAAAACAGCTCAGATATGCTCAACCAGTACCCAGATGCTCGAAATGATACGTGAAAACAAGAACGCTGTCGGAATTTCTAATCTCTGCTGGATTTCAAAAGGTAATCAGGACTCATTGGATACATCCGTAAGGGCTGTAAGAATTTCCCGTATTTATCCCGGAGGAAGACAGGATGATTTCATTGAACTGCATCAGGGACTTGTATATGCCAGGAAATATCCTTATATAAGAAAAGTAGTGGTTTATACCACTATACTCGATATACAGCTTTCCACCGGATGGATTACGTTTTTATTAGGTAAAGACGGGCAGAAAGTTTTTCTTGAAAAAGGAATGGTTCCGGTGAATCAACCCGTAAGATTAATACAAATTGAATAAACAGTCATAAATAAAAAAATAATTATATGGATAAGATATCAATTAAGTTGTCGTTAGTTATTCTTGCTTTGGTGATGCTGTTGTCATCTACGGCAAAAGCGCAGGATGATCTTCAGAAAGGAATTGATGCCGTAAAAAAAGGTGATTACGTGACGGCTGTAAATTTCCTGAGCAATGCCGTAAAAGCAAAACAGAATTATGAATCGTTTTATTATTACGGTGAAGCGTTATACCGCACCGGGTCAATACAGCAGGCAGAAGAAAACCTGAAAAAAGCTCTGAAAGAGGACGACGAAGGCATTGAAGCGTTAATGTCCCTCGGCAGAATTTACAGTAAACAAAAAAAATACGACGAGGCTGACGGATTATTCAAAAAAGGATTAAAGGTTGAACCTGAAAATATTAATCTGATGATTGCGCAGGCTGATAACTATTCGGAAGCCGGCAAGATTGATGACGCTATAAAGGTGCTTACGCTTGCAACAACAATAAGCAAAGAGAATCCTAAAGTTTACGTCGGGCTCGGAGATGCTTATCTTATACGCGGGTCTTATAAACTTTCTCTGGATTATTATAAAAAAGCTCTCGCAATCAACAGTAATGTCCCGACCGCATACTTCGGAATCGGCTCTGTATATTTCAGACAGAGAAAATATAACGAAGCACTGGTTGGATTTGATAACGCGCTTTTGAAAGATCCGAAATTTGCGCAGGCTTACCTCGAAAAGGGAAAGATACTGTATTTCGGCGGAAAATACGGTGATGCAGTTCTTGCTTTTAACGAATTCACGAAGCTGATGCCGGGTTCGCAGGAAGGTAATTCATATTTCGCGAAAACGCTGTATAAGCAGGGTGAAATATACATGGGTAAAGGACAAACGGATCAGGCAAAAGAAAAATTCGATGAAGCTCTTACGATATTAAATGATGTTTTAGTTAAAGATCCCGTATCAATTACGGGTAACCTTTTTACGGCATATATATACTCAGCCAGAGGCGACTTGAATGAAAGCGGAAAAGAAGAGAATTACAATAAAGCAATAGAATATTTCAAAAAAGTTGAAATCAAGAATTACGAAATAGAGGATTTACTGAAACTCGGTAAGTTATACGTAAACCTGAAAAATTATTCCGAATCGTATCCGATTTATGAAAAAGCGGCTCTGAAAGATTCACTCGATGCCGAAGTCTATTCCGAATGGGGAAAAGCCATATTCAAGAATGAAAAATACGAAGAAGCTATTCCGAAATTCAACAGGGCAATAGATCTCGGAGATGATGATACATACACGGAGCTTTATAAAGGTTTATGCCTTTATGCTTTGAAGAAATATGATGAAGCAGTTCCGTGCTTCAAAAATTCAATAGCAATTGACCAGAAATTACTTATTTCACGCGAGTTTCTCGCACGCGCTTATAAATTCGGCGGTAAAGCCGAAGATGCAGTTAAAGCGTACGAAGACGTTTTACTTATAGATCCTGAAAATCAGGAAGCAAAAGACGCTGTTAAAGCGCTTAAGAAATAGGCATATTTTTAAATTAATTTTAGTTAACTTTTACATAACTTATACGGGGATACTGTTAAATCACGTAACTTATTAAATTTATTTGAGAAATTATTATAACGAATTAAAGAAAATTTAACAATAAATGGCTAAAACAAAAACAAAGACACAGCTTAAAGGCAAACAAAGTTTTGCTAAT